>DQVZ01000260.1 GCA_015661465.1 Aquifex aeolicus | reverse complement strand
TCTCCTTCCGTTGTAGAAAGTAGAACTACGTTAACGTGAGCTCCGACGTCGTAAGAAGCCGGACAAACCAAATTACCTACATTCTCTATGAAGACTATATCCAGCTCTTCCAAAGGTAAATGATGGATACCTTCGTGAACCATAAAAGCATCAAGGTGACAGGCCTGTCCTGTGGATATTTGATATGCCGGAGCTCCTTTTGCCTTTATTCTTTCAGCATCCCTATTGGTTTCGAGGTCTCCTTCTATAACTCCGATTCTTATCTCTTCCCCTATTAGCTCTATAGTTTTTTCAAGAAGGGAAGTTTTCCCTGCACCTGGTGAACTCATTAGGTTTACAGCGAGTATTCCGTATTTCTCAAAATGCTTTCTATTACTTTCGGCCTGTTTATCATTAGCATCGAGTATTTTCGTTAAAACCTCAACAGTCTTCTTATCGCTTAAAGATGGATTTGTATGGTGATGATGGTGGTGGTGAGAATTGTCGTGATTATGTTCCGTTATAGAACAACCACAATCTCTACACATAACTATACCTCCTGCCTTGAGGCTCTTTCTTCAATTTCTTTAATTTTTTCCTCAAGATACTTTATGCTTTCCGCCACATCTTCCCTCTGTGCAGATGCAAGCTTAGGGAAGAAGGTTATTTCTATGGTCTCCAGAACCGGTTTATTGTCTCTATTTTTGATTACACCTATCCAAACTCCGTAAATGCCCGTTTCTTTCCATTCCGCAGGTTGTGTTTTCGAAAAGTAAGTTATCTTTACCTGTCCTTCTCTAAGTACATCTAGGAGTAATTCCCTATCTTCGGGAGTAATGGGAAGTTTATTTATGTAAATTATGTGTTCCTCTCCTTTTTCGTATAAATCTTTCAATGCTTGGAGAATTTCCTTCAGGATTGGTATTGCATTCATTAACATGATAAAGCCTCCCTAATTTTTCCAACGTATTCAGCCCACGTCTTGATTCCGTCTATTTTTTCAACCTGTTTTCCCTCTTTGAAAATCAAAATCGATGGGACCATGCCTTTAAACTCCTTTAGCTCATCAATGTCTCCCCATATGAATTTGACTCCTTCAAAATTCTTCGCAAGTTCCGGGAATATAACGTCTACATCAAAAATCTCTTTAATCTTGTTGTACAGCTTTTCGCTCCTAATATAAAGAACAAAGGTTTCTTTATTTTCAACTAGTTTCTTAAGCTTCTCAGAATTTATTTTTTCAAGCCTTTCTAAAAACTTAAGTGAATCCATTTTTTCGCTCCTTTAAATTTATTCCCCAACTTCTGAGCTGATTTGCAATTTCCTCAACTAAAAAGGGTATCTTTTGGGCAATTTCGGGTGTAAGTTCTGTAGAAATATCCAAGCTCTTCGGCTGAAGCCCTATAACGACGATTTCCTCTATGGGCTTTTCGAGGACATCTAAAAGAGCAAGCACTTCCTGAATTCCCAACTCATGCATAGAGACCTTACTTTTAAAATATTTCTTAACCTTTTCACTTTCAATTTTATAAAAGGACCCCGGGCCCTTTTCTCCGAGTATTGCATCCACTATTAAAAGCTTTTTTGTTCCTTCTATGTAGTAGAGTAAATCTATACCGAGTGTCCCTCCATCAATAACTTTTACTTCCTCAGGATATTCGTATTTCTTTGAGAACTCCTCTACAGCTTTAACTCCCAAACCTTCATCCGATAAGAGTACGTTTCCTATTCCTAAAACAGTAATCATAGCAAAAATAAAAAGGTATTAAAGGACAAGAGTCAGGAGAAGAATACCCAAGCCCGAAAGTCTAACGAACTTTTCTTTAATTGCTTTTCCAAAAAGAATACCACTCAGATGCAGAACCGAAGTGGAAAGAATAAAGCCCAATGTGTAAAGAATGGTGTTTGCAGTTTGCGGAGCCTCAATTCCGTGAGCGTTTCCATGAACAAAACCAAACAG
>DQVZ01000036.1 GCA_015661465.1 Aquifex aeolicus | reverse complement strand
TTACCGGTCCTCATATGGAACCTCGAAAGGAATTTTGTATCTTTCAAACATGTATCAAGTTTAGCTACAAAATCCGGTAGTTTTCCTAACTTTGCCTCTTTCGGAGAGTTTTTAGGAGGACAAATTCTTCTGCTTTCGTTCTTGCCGTTTTTTTTCATATTGTTGGGTTGGTACAAAAGCTTAAAAGCCAAAGATAATAGGCTTTTATTCCTTACAATTTTTTCCTTTCCTATATTCCTTTTCTTTTTAGTTCTATCCTTGAAGAAAAGAGTTTACGCCAACTGGGCCGGTTTTGGCTACTACACTGCCGGTATTTTGTTTGCTTATTATTTTTTAAAAACACCGAGATATTTGAAAATTACTGCGTTAATCTTATCTGCATTTCTGACTCTTTTGGTACAATTCTCTCCCATAATCGATTACCTAGGACTTAAGAATATTCTTCCTCCTAATAGGGATCCTACAAAGGTTCTTATCGGCTGGGAAGATTTGGGAAAAGCTGTAAGCAAGTACTACACAGGTGATGAGCTAATATTTTCAACGGTATACCAGATATCCGCGGAAATGGCTTTCTATGTAAAGGGTAATCCTCGAACTTACGTCTTTCATATAGGTAGGTATACCCAATACTATTTTTGGAGAGAAGGAATAAAGGAATTTAAGGGTAAAGACGCTATATTCGTTAACTACGGCGGTGTACCGAAGGAAGTTCTAAGAAGTTTTTCCGATAAAGAACTTTTAGAGGAAGTGAAAGTGCTTTGGCGCGGTAAAGAAGTAAGAAGATTTTACATTTTTAGGTTAAAAGATTTCAAAGGGGAATTTTATGAGGCTCCTAAGGGGTATTAAATCTCTTTTAGGGGTTCTTATTTCCCTCTATATCTTTGGCTTTATAGTCTATAATCTGACTCCTTTTTCCTATTATGAAACGTACATACCCGAAGGTAAATTAGCTCCGAAACCTTACGTTCAAAAGATTTTTTACCTCTTCGGTGTAAAGTTAAACGAGTATCCCGACGAGGAAATTGTGGAGTTCATGGAAAGATTAAATCTCCATGCTGTATACGGTTTTTTCCCTTTTGAAGAGAAGGGGATATTTAAAAACGTTATGAAATCACCTCAATGCTATCTCCTATTCGTTTCAGAAGTAAGTTTCAGAGAAAAACTATTTAGTTTCATATTTGAATATTTACCGCGAAAACTTATTGGACAAGAGTACGGAACAATCCATTTTCACTTAAGTCCAAAAACTGGCGAGTGTAATGTACTGGTTCATGATGTTTACCTTCAGAAAAAGTTTTTAGATTTCAACATTGACCATTCTAGGAATATGGTCTACAAGCGTATCTCCGAAAGATTAGACCTGGAACAAAATATCATAGTAAACGGGAAAAAACACGTGGAAATTTATGCCTATTCTCCTAAGAGTTTTTATTATCCCAATGAAACGACAATTTACCCTTTTAGGATTTATGTAAAAAGTAATCAAGATAAAGTATTGATACTCATATACAGAAATGATGAAATTTACAGGATTTACGATACTAAAAGAGTCGTGGTGAAAATAAAACATCCCGGGAAATATTCTGTAAAAGTACTTTCCTATAAATTCTCCTGGCATAATTACTACTTTGGACTAAGGTTGATGGCTTACTCCGCTCCTATAACACTTCTATATTGATGTAGAATGAAAGTTGTGAGAGCTTTCGTGGGATTTTTTGCAAGCAAACGCATCCATGAGGTTTCGGAAAGAATAAGGGAAGAGATTAACCCAAAAATTACCGGAAAGTGGGTAGAACCCCAAAACCTTCATATGACCTTTCAGTTTTTAGGTGAAATAAATGAAGACCAAGCCTTAGAAGTAATAAAAAACTTACAAGAAATAGCCAAAAAAGCAATACCTTTCAAAATAAAGTATAAGAGTTTGGGAGTATTTCCCGATACGAGAAATCCAAGGGTTCTGTGGATAGGAGTATCGGAAGGAGCAAACAGACTGATAAAACTGGCTAAAGAAGTCGAAAGGTTAAATGCACGCAGAGGAATAATTCCAAAAAATTCGAAGAACTTTGTCCCTCACGTCACCGTATGCAGGATAAAAAGAGCAGATAGAAGAGCACTGGGTGATTTGCTGAGAAAATACAGAACGGTAGAATTTGGAGAGGATGAGGTAAACAAGATAGCACTCATCTCGAGCTCTCTTACCTCTGTAGGTCCGATATACACAGTAGTAGAAGAATTCTACTTGGGGGCGTGAGTATGCTCACCTATAAATCTGCCGGTGTAGATATAGATAAAGCTAACGAGTTTGTAAACTATATAAAGGAAAAAGTAAAGAATGAGTTTAATCTCTCGGAGTTTGGAGGATTTGCAAGCGGGTTTCCGATAAAGGGTTATAAAAATCCCGTTATTTTCTCCACAACAGACGGAGTAGGAACAAAACTCAAAATAGCCCAAGCTGTGAATAAACACGATACGGTGGGAATAGACCTTGTAGCCATGAACGTAAACGATTTGATAACTACGGGAGCGGACCCTTTTATATTCCTCGATTATATAGCCACGGGAAAACTACACCTTCAGGTTATGAAGGAAATTATAGATGGAATAATAAAGGGATGTAAGGAAGGAGAGGTGATTTTGGCTGGAGGGGAAACGGCGGAAATGCCAGATTTCTACCCTGGGGGAGTTTATGACCTTGCGGGATTTTGTATAGGCTTTTGTGAAAAGGAAGAAGTTATAGACGGAAAAGATATAAAAGAAGGAGATGTTCTAATAGGTTTAAAATCTTCGGGATTTCACAGCAACGGTTATTCCCTTATAAGAAAGGTTCTCGATTTAAACGGTATAAAGTATACGGATTTTGTCCCTGACTTTGGGAAAACCGTAGCGGAGATACTTCTCACTCCCACAAGAATATACGTAAGGGATATTAAAAAACTCAAAAAAAGAGTAAAAGTAAAGGGAATTGCCCACATTACAGGCGGCGGAATACCGGAAAACTTAATAAGGATACTTCCTGAGAATCTAAGGGCTGTGGTTTACAAAAAAAACATACCCGAAAACCCTGTATTTGCATGGATACAAAAGCTCGGAAAAATAGAAGAAAGAGAAATGTTCAGAACCTTTAATATGGGTGTAGGTATGATAATTGTGGTAGATAAAGAGGAAGCTCAAAAAACTCTGGAGCTCCTTGATGGAGCTTTTTATCTCGGAGAAATCAGAAAAGGAACGAAAACGGTAGATATAGTATAGCTCTCTCCCCTTACTCTCTTTTTACTTTTCACATGGAAGTAGGCGTATATCATAACCAAAGCAAAAAATATAATTGTCATGATCCTCACCCATCTTTTTAATCTTGCATACTTAAATTGGTCAGACATACAAAAATATTTTATTCCTTTAAAAGAATTTCCAATAGAATAAAGTTCATGTTCAGTATGACAGGTTTCGGAAAAGGTGAAGCGGACAGTGAAAACTGGAAAGTAACTGTAATGATGCGTTCTTTAAACGGTAAAGGGCTTGATATGTCCATCAGAATACCACCTTTTATCGTCCCCATAGAACTGGAAATTAAGAATGAAATTAAGAGAAAATTGAAGAGAGGAAATATAACAGTCTTTGTAGACGTAGACCAGAAGCTTGTAAAGCCGCCGGTGGATGTTGAAAAGCTCAAATCGAATGTTAAAATGCTTAAAAAACTTGTAAAAGAGTTAAATCTTCAGCCTTCCGACGATAAAGTTCTGGATTACGCCTGGAGATATTCAGAAAAAGCGGAAATAGAAATAGATGAAGAACTAAGAAGTGTTGTTCTGGAAGCTTTGAGGAAAGCTTTAGACGATTTAATAGAAAGCCGAAGAAAAGAGGGAGAAGCTCTAAAGAAGGATTTACATGAAAGGGTAAATAAAATTGAAGAAATCGTAAATATTTTGGATAAAAATAAAGAGCTTATAAAAGAAAAAATCAAAAATAGAGTACTCGAAAGGGCTAAGGCTTTAAATCTTTCGGAGGAGCATCCTACGGTCTTAAACGAGCTCATGTTTCTTCTTGAAAAATACGATGTAAACGAAGAAGTCCAAAGGTTAAAAATCCATATAGAGAGGTTTAAGAAACTTCTCGAGGCAGATGGAGAAGTAGGTAAAAAGTTAGAGTTTCTCGCCCAAGAAATGCATAGGGAAATAACCACACTTGGAAATAAGATTCCGGATTTTTCCGAGTACACGGTTGAGATAAAAAGTGAGATAGATAAAATCAAGCAACAAGCTGCGAACGTAGAATAAGTGAGAATTATTTTAAATTTTTATGAGACTTGATAAATACCTAACCGAAATGGGATTGGTTTCTTCCCGTGAGAAAGCCCAGGCGGTCATAATGGCAGGACAAGTTCTCGTAAACGGAAGGGTTATAGATAAGCCCAGCTATAAGTTGAAAGGGGATGAAAAAGTAGAAGTAAGGGGGCTACCTAAGTATGTATCGAGGGGAGGAGAAAAATTAGAGTGGGCGATAAAAAAGTTTAATCTTGATTTGAAAGGAAAAATAGCTCTTGATGTGGGTTCTTCCACAGGAGGCTTTACGGATTGTATGTTAAAGCACGGTGTTCAAAAAGTTTACGCTGTAGATGTGGGAAGGGGACAAATGGACTACAAACTCAGGCATGACCCGAGAGTAATTCTCTACGAAGAAACAGATGCAAGAAAACTTACAAACAGGCACATTCCGGAGAAAGTAGATATAATCACCTGCGATGTTTCTTTCATTTCTTCTACAAAAGTACTTCCTTCCATATCTCCTTTTATAAAGGAAGAGGGTTTTCTTTTAGTTCTCGTAAAGCCTCAATTTGAATTGTGTCCCAGGAAAGTTAAAAAGGGAATAGTGAGAGAAATAGAACATAAAAGGGAAGCTCTAGAGAAAGTGATAAATTTCCTAAAGAATGAAGGGTTTAAGATTCTTGGAATTACAAAGGCAAGACCTAGGGGAACTAAGGGAAACGAAGAGTTTTTCGTTCTTGCAAGTAAAAGAGGGAGCGAAATTAATATAGAAGAGGCCGTTAATAGGGCTTTAAAGGAGGAGGTTAATTGAGGAAACTTCTTTTCTCCTTCTTTTATCTGCTCATGGTACTGGGTGCTACAGGGTATGTGGTTTATGAAATTGTAAAACCAGTATATATAGAGCCTAAAGTGGTTGAAATTAAATACGGTACACCGGTTCCCGATAT
>DQVZ01000045.1 GCA_015661465.1 Aquifex aeolicus | reverse complement strand
GGTTGACGGACTTGTGTTTACCGTAGATTCCCAAAAAGGCTGAGAAGAAATTAACTTCTTAGTACTAAGAGAAATGGCACACGTTCTAAAGGAATTAGGATATAACCTTTACTCCATACCTGTAAGTAAGCATGAAGAAGGTAATGGATAAATTAAAGTGATTTAACAATCTTTTCTAAAAACTCTTTGGCTTCCTTTAAGCTGTTTGTGTCTTCTTCTTTTAATTTTGTGTACAGCTCTAAAACTTCTTTACCCTTTGTATCAGCAACAAGAGGATAAACCAATCTAAGCAAAAGTTGGATTTCCTCTTTCTTTTCACTTTTATTGGAAAGCTCCTCAAATTTCTTTTTTATAAGCTCTACGTTCATCCTCTTTATGTCCATAGGAAAATTTTAAAATACTTCCCTATATGAAAAGGGCTGTCCTTGAAATAGACGAAGTGAAGATCCGTGAAAATATAAGGAAACTTTACCAGTTTTCGGGTAAAAAGATAATCGCAGTAATAAAAGCAGATGCATATGGTATAGGTGCAAAGGAAATTGCCCAAATTCTCAATGACATGGAAGAGGTGGATAGCTTTGCAGTTGCATGCGTAAAAGAGGGCGTTCAGCTGAGGAAACAAGCTATAAAAAAGGAGATACTTATACTCGGTGGGATTTTTCCCGAGGATTTGGATTTCATAGAAGAATACCAACTTACACCTGTTATATCTGACCATGAACATTTGAAAGTTTTAGGGAATAGAGATATTAAGTTCCATGTTAAGTACGATACGGGAATGGGCAGATTAGGTTTCTTAAATGAAATTATAAAAGATGAAAGGATTATCGGAGTTATGTCACATTTCTCCAGCCCTGCCAATAGGGAATTTTCCTTACTGCAGGTAAGAAGATTTGAGGAAATAGTAAAGCATTATAGAAATGTTCAAAAAATACATATGGAAAGTTCCGCAGGCTTAATTTACGAAGTTCCCTTTACTACACACGTAAGAGTTGGACTTGCGATATACGGCGAAAAGCCTTTAAAAAACTATCCAATTGATATTAAACCTGCCCTCAGACTAAGAGCCAGACTTATATCTGTAAAAGATGTACCAGAGAATTACCCAATATCCTACAGTGGAACTTTTATAACAAGGAAGAAAACAAAAATCGGTGTAGTAGCCTTTGGATATGCAGATGGCCTTATGAAAAGTCTATCCAATAAAGGTTTCTTAATCTACAAAGGCAAAAGAGTTCCCATTTTGGGTAATATCACCATGGATATGACTATAGTTGATTTAAACGAAACAGATGCAAAGGTTGGAGACTGGATAGAAATTGTAAATGAAGAAAGAAGCTTTACCGCTCTTGCCAAGGATGCAGGAACTATACCCTACGAACTTATGTGTAATCTTTCTAAGAGAATTGAAAGAATAGTATTAAAAGCAAATAAATAAAAGTAAAAAATAGCGGAAAAGGAAAGTACAGTCTTAGTTTTTTACTGCCGAAAATAATTGCATAGAAGGATTTAAATATGTTGTTGGAAGAAGCTGCAAGAACAATACCTATCGAAGCTACACCTACAGTTATAGTTTCTTCTTTTGCAAGTCTTGAAAAAGGGCTTGGGTCAAAGTGTAGGGATTCTTTAGAGATACCTTCTTCTCCTCTATATTTTCCTTTTCACTTTTTTTTATATACACAACAAAAGCAAAAATGAGAAGTGTTATAAAGTAAGGCAGGAGATTTTGTCCGATGTAAATTAAAAGTTCTTTGAAAATTATG
>DQVZ01000012.1 GCA_015661465.1 Aquifex aeolicus | reverse complement strand
GAGGAATCAACAGAAATCGGAGATGTGAATATAGAAACCGATTTTTGGAAACCGATAAAGGGTTATATTCCAGATAAATATAAAAAAGAAAATTTAAGAATAGCATTTGTAGATGGAGTAAGGAGAACGGAAAACGTGGTTTACATAGAAGACACTTATAATCCGGTGGTAGTAGAAGGAGCTTTCGTATCAATAGGTGCGGGAGCGCTTGTACTGACTTACGGAAGGGTGAACTCTCTGGAAGAGTCCCTAAGAAAGTATAAAGTTGAGAGGTATTTTCTCCTGAGGGATAATTTAGACGTAGGTCAGCCCTTTTTACGCTTAAGAACCCAAGCCGGAGTTCTCGAATTTAAAGTTGAAAAGGCTAACAAGGAACTTTCTCCCTATGTAAACGAGCTAATGGCTAACCTTGAATTGGACATAGCCCAAGCAGTCTATAGTGGTAAATTGGCGGATATTATGATAACCGACGGAACTTTACATTACGTTGCAAAGGTAAAGAGACTTCCCTTCGTAGGGTATGTAAAAAAGCACAGAAAACTCTACGTATACCCGGAACATATAGAAATACTTAGACAATTGAAAGTGGGTGAGAGGACACCTTTGGTTTTAATTCATTCACAACCTACAATTGACGGGAAAAATACATCTCATCTCGATAAGTTCACGTGGTATGTAAAGCTAAGGGATGGTGAAGGAATCTCGAGTATAGCCCGTTTAGAAGTTCCTGCAGATATAGGTGTGGAAGAGGCTATAGAAATTGCAAATCTTACAACTTACTTAGTTCCTAAGTTTGCTTCAACGGAGTTTAATGATAAAAGGGCTCCCCAAAACTTAATCCCTATAAAGTATCTTGAGAGCTTTTTAAGGAGAAGACTGGGAAGTCAATCCTTAATAAGGCGTTTAATCGTCCAAATTATGTTCAAACACTGATGAAGAAAAGAGTTCTGATAAGCAAATGTCTTTTAGAGTGTTGTTATAGATACGATGGTAAGGATGTAAAGCTGGAGGATTTAAAAGAAAAGCTGAAGGATTTTGAAATCATAGCCGTATGTCCCGAGGTAGAGTTTCTGAACTTACCCGTTCCGAGACCCCGATTGAAATTTGTCCCGGTAGAAAATCAAATAAGACTTATTAAAGAAGACGATAAAAGAGATTTAACGGAAGAACTCAGAAGGAAATCAAGAGAGTTCATAAAGTCTATAGGGAAAGTAGATTGTGCAATTTTGAAGTCAAAATCGCCGAGTTGCGGTGTAGGAGATGCAAAGGTATACAGATGCCTTGAATGTGAAGATGAATTGGGAAGAAGAGATGGGATTTTTACCGAGGAGTTAATAAAGCTATTTCCTAATATACCTGTACTGTCAGAAAAGGAATTTTTAAAAATGAATTAATCTCCCAAGTACCTTTCTTCTTTCCAAGGGTCTCCTACTATGTGGTATCCTCTTACTTCCCAGAATCCCGGAACTAAATGGTCAAGGAACTCTATTCCCCAAACATATTTGGCACTTTTCCAAGCGTAGAGCTGAGGGACAACCAATCGGAGTGGATATCCGTGTCTTTTAGGTAAAGGTTTTCCGAACATTTTGTAGGCAAGAATGCTGTCTTCCTTCTCAAGGTAATCTATAGGCAAGTTAGTAGTGTATCCTTCAAGGCAGTGAACGAGAACGTATTGAGCAGTAGGTTTAGGTTTTACTATCTCCAGCAAATCTTTTGTAAGGATTCCTTCCCAAACTATTTCTGGAACACTCCATCTGGTTACACAATGGAAATCCGCAACTACTTCTGCGGAGGGAAGTTTGAATAGTTCTTCGTAGGTAAGCTCTATAGGATTTTCAACCTCTCCCCAGACTTTAAATCTATACTTTTCCATATCCCAATCAGGTATTT
>DQVZ01000187.1 GCA_015661465.1 Aquifex aeolicus | reverse complement strand
TTTCAAAAGATAGAAACACAATGTTCCTCTTCAGCTTCATTCTTATTGCTTTACCATATTTACTTTCAAGTTGTCTACTTTTTTTAAACAGCCTCGTTTTTTTGTTGCATTTCAAATCTATGTGTAAGATAATTAAGTATTTGCAAAAGTAGGAGCCTAAGGAGGTAATGGAATGAAATTCACCGAAGGAAAGGTAAAAGTTGTTGCGAATGACGTAAAAAACTTAACACAAGCCCTTGAAGGATACATTCACAAGGCTTTTTTTGAAGGTAAAGATATTTGTGCAAGTGGTGGATTGATTCTTAAAACTACTAACAAATTACAAGAAAAAATAAAAGGGCTTAAGGAAATACTTCCGAACGTAAAGAACTTATCTGAGGAAGTTAAGAAAAGAGCTGAGGAAATTTTAAACCAAGCTGAAGAAGTTCTCGCAAAAGGCCTTGAAATTAAGAAGAGGGTTAAAGAGTTTGAAGCGGCTACAAACATTTATAAGAAAAATCCCTCTGAAGAGAATAAGAAAAGAGTCGAAACAGCTCTTAATAATCTCAAATATCCTGAAAATGCAAAGTTAACTCTGGAAGATTTTATAAGGAATTGTAATCCTTACAAAAAATACCTTAAAAAGAGAATAGGGGAAGCTGTGAGCTAATCTCCCTTTCTTTTCTTGTTGACTTTTCTTATTTGAGAATTATTTTCAATCCCATGGAGGCTAAAATGGGAGAGAAAGTCTACATTCTTGATACTACCCTGAGGGATGGTGAGCAAGCTCCTGGATTTTCTATGACTACGGAGGAAAAACTCCAAATGGCTCATCAACTTGCTAAACTAAAAGTTGATATTATAGAAGCAGGATTCGCTGCTGCCTCGAAAGGAGACTTTGAAGCTGTAAAAAGAGTAGCTCAAGAGGTAAAGGGGCCCATTATTTGTTCCCTTGCAAGGGCCCTCGAGAGTGATATCGAGATTGCCGCAAAGGCACTTGAACCTGCGGAAAGAAAAAGAATACACACATTTATAGCTACATCCCCTATTCACATGGAGTATAAGCTTAAGATGAAACCGGACCAAGTTCTCGAAAGAATAAAAAAAGCGGTTTCTTTTGCCAGGAATTTTACCGATGATGTAGAGTTCTCTTGTGAAGATGCTACGAGAAGCGAAAGGGATTTCCTCTACAAAGCTATAGAAACTGCTATAAAGTACGGAGCAACTGTTATAAATGTTCCCGATACCGTTGGATACGCTATCCCCGAGGAATTTGGTCAATTAATTGAAGATATTATGAATAATGTTCCTAATATAGATAAGGTTATCTTGAGTGTTCATTGCCATGATGATTTGGGGTTGGCAACTGCGAACTCCCTTATAGCTGTAAAACATGGGGCAAGGCAGGTTGAATGCACCATAAACGGAATAGGTGAGAGAGCAGGCAATGCTGCCCTTGAAGAGGTTGTAATGGCTCTGAAGGTAAGAAAGGACTTTTTCGGGGATGTATATACAGATGTAAATACAAAGGAAATTTATAAAACTTCGAGGCTGCTTTGTAGAATCACAGGAAACTTCGTTCAGCCGAATAAGGCTATTGTGGGAGATAACGCTTTTGCCCATGAGAGCGGAATACATCAACACGGAGTACTCAGTCACAGAATGACTTACGAAATAATGAATCCTAAAGATGTCGGATTCCCTATGAGCAGAATAGTTCTCGGAAAACACAGTGGGAGACACGCTTTAAAGAAGAGACTTGAAGAACTAGGTTTCAAATTTACGAAAGAGGAGCTTGATAGTATTTTTGAAAAGTTTAAAGAACTGGCGGACAGGAAGAAAGAAGTCTACGATGAGGACCTCGAAGCTCTGATTTATCAGGAATTTATGAAAATAGATGATCAGGAACCTGTAAAAGTTTTACATTTCCAAGTTCAAAGCGGAGAAAATATGATACCTACATCTACAGTGAAACTCGCCTTTAAAGGTGTTGAAAAGGAGGCTACAGCAACGGGAAACGGCCCTGTTGATTCGACTATTAAGGCTATTCAAAAAGCTCTTGGATTGGAACCAAAACTGCTGGACTATTCCATAAAAGCTTTAACTCCTAATACAGATGCTCAAGCAGAGGCAAGGGTTGTTTTAGAACTTGATGGGGTTAGAGCATCAGGAAGAGGAGTAGACACTGATATTATCAAGGCAAGCGTAAAAGCTTTTACCGATGCACTCAACAGAGCTATAGTGAGGAAAGAGTATATACTTCAAAGGCAAGAGATTAGGGAAGAAGGTACAGTTTAATGGGGCTTAATACTTGAATTAACCGTTTTTGTTTTAATTATTTCTGGAGTTTGGATTTTGTTTGATAAGATAAAAAAATTGATTAAGAAGGAGGGAATTATGAAGAAGTTAACTTTAATATCTTTAGTACTTTCTGCTTCAGTAGTATACGCTTCTTGTCCAAGTCCTAAAGAGCTTCAAAAGGAGTTGGAAAAAATTACACGGCAGAAATTTAATGTAGTTGAAATATCACCCATAAAGGGATTGGAACTTTGTCAAGCAGTTATAAAGAACGGTTTAAGACCTCTTGTAATTTATACCGATGAAAACCTAAATTACATTATCTCAGGAAACCTAATTGATATTAAAAGGGGTAAAAATCTCACAGCAGAAATTACTAAAAAATACCAAAAGGTTTCAAAAGAAGTCCTTAAGGAGCTCGAAAATCTTGTAGATTTGAGGTATGGTAAAGGTGAAAAATACGTTTACTTCATATCGGACCCTGATTGTCCCTACTGTAGAAGACTTGAACCTATTCTAAAAGAATGGGCAAAGGAAAACCACGTTGAGATAAGACACATATTCTTCCCGTTGCCTATGCATCCCAAAGCGAAAGATAAAGCTATAGATATCATCTGCACTGGAAAAGGTTATGAATACGCTCATAAAGACTTTGAACCTCAAAATCTTTGCGACAAAGGCAGGAAAAAGGTTGAAAAGAATATAAAATACCTCTCAGAGCTTGGTGTAAGTGGTACACCTACTCTAATAGGTATGAACGGACAGGTGCTGATAGGACTTCCTGGAAGTAAAAACGATTTGAATGAACTGATAAAGTAATCAGCAGCATCGTATCCAATCGATGGGGGAAGTTTTAAGTCCCATTCTTTTATGCCATTTATGAAATTCTTCTATAAGCTCCGGATAAAGCTCTAAGAGATAAAACTTGAATGGAGTAGAAATTCCAAAAAAATCGGTAAACAAAAGGAAAATGAATAACTCTTCCAATTTTTGAGCTTCCCGTGCAAATTCCCGACCGAATTTTAACCTATAGAACTCCCTAAGGATTTCTTTCAGGTTCAAGTTTTTTTACCTCTCTGTGAAGTTTTTTAAAAGCTTTCCTTATACCTCTTATAGCCTGTCTTATTCTATGTTCATTCTCAACTAGAGCAAACCTTACATACCCCTCACCGTATTGTCCGAAGCCTATTCCCGGCGAGACAGCAACCTTTGCTTCTTTGAGTAAAAACATTGAAAACTCCAAAGAGTTCATATTGACCCACTCCGGAATTTTTGCCCATACGAACATAGTTGCCTTCGGTTTTTTCACTTTCCAACCCAACTTATTTAATCCTTCCACAAGGACATTTCTTCTCCTTTCGTAGATTCTTGCGTTTTCTTCAACAATTTCATAGGGACTGTCCAAAGCTATTATTGAAGCTACTTGAATCGGGGTAAATATTCCGTAATCCAAATAACTCTTCAGATGTGCTAGATTCTTTATAAGAATTTCATTTCCCAATACGAAAGCTACACGCCATCCGGCCATTGAAAAGCCCTTGGACATTGAGTATATTTCTACAGCTACATCTTTTGCACCTTCTATTTCAAGAATCGAAGGAGGTTTATAACCGTCAAAGGCTATATCTGCATAAGCAAAATCGTGAATAATCCATATGCCATTTTCTTTAGCAAACTTTACCAAGTCCTTAAAAAAATCTCTGTCCACAGTAATAGTTGTAGGATTGTGGGGAAAACTCACTACTACTGCTTTTGGTTTAGGCATAGCAGTTTTTATAATTTCGTAAAGTCTTCTTAAGAATTCCTCTTGGCAGGTTTCATCCTCTGAGAAATTTAAAGGTATTGAATGGACCTCCCCTCCGGCTATTATAGGTGCATAGTAATGAATAGGATAAGTAGGATTCGAGACAATAACGGTATCTCCTGGAGAAATCATTGCAAGCATAAGATGGGAATAGCCTTCCTTTGCACCTATGGTTAGAATGGCCTCCCTTTCAGGATCTAATTTTACACCGTATCTCCTCCAGTAAAAATCACATATTGCTTTTCTGAGCCTAGGAATTCCCCTTGAAGCTGAATATCCATGGACATGAGGCTTTTGAGCTACTTCGCAGAGTTTATCTATTATATGCTTTGCAGGGGGAAGATTGGGATTTCCCATTCCTAAATCAACTATGTCCTCCCCTTGTCTTCTCATTTTATACTTCAATTCATTAACCATAGAAAAAACGTATTTGGGAAGTCTCTTTATTCTGGGAAAAGCCCATTCCATAGGGTCATCAATCATTTTCCATCTCCTCTTCCAATTCTTTGCATTTAATGCACATAGTTGTAACAGGTCTTGCCTTTAACCTCTCATATGGAATTTCTGCTCCGCAATTTTCACATATACCATAGTTACCCATTTCTATTTTCATAAGTGCGTAATCAATTTTGTGGATAAGATTAGCCTCCCTACCTCTAATCCTGAAGGTTATAAAACGGTCAGTTTCCATATCAGCTCTGTCTATTTCGTCTCCACCCTCAAAAACTACGTTGGAAGGGTCTTTAATCTGTTGTTCAGCGGATTCTATAAGTTTCCTTCTCATTTCCAGAAGTATAGCTTTAAGTTCGTTTATCTGTTCTTCCGTCAAATGGTGCAATTTTTCCTCCCAAAAAGGGCTTATTTATATTAATCTACAAACCTATCTGGGTCTTTTCTAATCTTTTCGATAAGTTCCTTTTTTCCGTCAACGAAAACAGCTACCCATTCTGCGAGTCTTCTCCCTAACCTTCTGCATGCTTCTTTTTCCTCCTCTGTTTTTGGTTCTCCTGATATTACAGCTCCGTAATGAAGGGTAAATTTTTTTCCTACATAGTCTGTTACACCGAAAACGAGAAAACCGAAGTTCATGAGCATTGTCAAGATAGACATACATGCTATTTCGTTTCCTCCACCCCATCCTCCCGAGGAAGAAAAGGCACATGCTATTTTCCCATCAATTTCTCCCCAGAGGTCTCCTATAACTTCATCGAAGAATTTCTTCATTTTCCAGGAAACTATACCCATGTTCGTTGGAGATCCTACCGCTAAACCATCAGCCCATAATATATCTTCTTTTGTTGCTTCATCTACACGCTTTAGCTTTACTTCAGTACCTTCAACAGAACGTGCTCCTTCCGCCACCAGCATAGCCATTTTTTCCGTATTTCCTGTTCTTGAATCGTATATTATGAGAACTCTTCCCATAATAAAGATTTTAAAAGCTTCGGAATCCGAAACATGAATTATGATAATTTCATTATATGGGCAAACTGTTTATTCTTTCCGCTCCTTCGGGAACCGGGAAAACAACGGTAGCCCAAAAACTTTTATCAGAGCTTGCGGATCTAGAAAGGGTTGTAACTTATACCACGAGAAAGCCTAGACCTTATGAACAGCCAGGTATAGATTACGTATTTATTTCAAAAGAGGAGTTTGAAAAGAAAATTGAAGAAGATTTCTTTCTTGAGTATGCAAATGTTTACGGCAATTTTTACGGAACTCCTAAAAAGGAAATAGAAAGGATAACCCAAATAGAAGGAAAAGATGCCCTACTGGTTATAGACGTTCAGGGAGCTTTTAAAGTAAAAGGGCTTATGCCTAATGCAATTACTATCTTCCTTCTTCCTCCTTCCCTCGAAGAGCTTAAAAGAAGAATAGAGGCAAGGGGTTATAGAGATGAGAATTTAGAAAAAAGACTGAGCATAGCTCGTAATGAAATACCGTGTGCACGATTCTTCGACTATATAGTTGTAAATGATTTTTTAAACGATGCAGTAGAAAAGGTAAAATCTATAATCATTTCTTACAGAGCTGAAAGGGAAAGAATGCTTAAAGAGATAGAAAGATTTAGATTAAATAAGGAAATAGTGAATATTCTTAAAGGGGGTAAATGCTATGTCAAGGAGACCTAAGATAGAAGAAGCTTTAAAAAAAGCTGAATCAAGGTATGAGTTGGTGCACGCCGCGGTAAGGAGAACCGTTCAACTTCTAAAAGATGGAGATGATTTGTTTATCAGAAAGGATGATGAACTTTACAAAAAAACTTTCGCTGCGATTGAGGATGTTGCAGAAGGAAAGATAAAAATAGTTAAGAGAGAGGAAATAGAAGAAAAGAAAGAAGAATGATTTTATTAATCTTTATCTTTGCTCTCTGTATCGCCTTTCCTTATCAAGAATTAGAAAAAGGAGAAATAGAAAAGGTTTTTAAAAAATTTGGGGAAGGGGGTTTATCTTCCCTGGAGCTAAAAGTTGTAAAAGCTTACATTGAACAATTAGAAATTCCGGTGGAACCATATATAGAGCTGTATGCTAAGGGACTTTTACTTGAAAGAAAAGGAAAGTTAGAGGAAGCAATACAGACTTATTTGAAGTCAATAGAATTAAATCCCAGTTACAATCCCTCCTACTATCGCTTTAATTTCCTGATACGTAAAGTTGAAAACAAAGAGCTTTACAGACAAAAAATAGGAGAAATTTTAAAGGAAAGATTTAGAAAAGCTCCTCCGGTTATCCTAGAAAATCCGAATAATCACTACGTCTTTCTCGTAGAAAAAATGAGCCAATATCTATTCGTTTTTAAAGGGAATAAACTTGTGGAACTGTA
>DQVZ01000286.1 GCA_015661465.1 Aquifex aeolicus | reverse complement strand
ATAAAGTATATATTTCTATCCCATCAAGACCCTGATATAGTCGCTTCCTTGAATGGTTGGTTGCTAACAACAGATGCAGAAGCTTATATCTCGAAACTATGGCTTAGATTCCTCCCCCACTTTGGTTTAGAAAGACACGTAGAGGAAAGAGTAAAACCCATTGAGGATAAAGGTACGCGCATTGATTTAAACGGGTGTGAGCTTGTAATTTTGCCTGCACATTTTCTCCATTCTCCCGGAAATTTTCAGATATACGACCCGTGTTCAAAAATACTCTTCAGCGGAGACCTCGGAGCATCTCTATATCAACCTTATACAGTAGTTGAAAATTTTGAGGAGCATATAAAATACATGGAAGGTTTTCATAAAAGGTATATGGCTTCAAACAAGGTTATGAAACTTTGGGCGAATATGATAAGACAACTTGATATCGAAATAATAGCGCCACAACACGGTGCAATTTTCAAAGGAAAAGATATGGTAAATAAGTTCATAGAATGGTGCGAAAACCTTGAATGTGGTGTAGACTTAATAAATGAGAATATATATTCAATACCATGAAGGGTGTGAATATGGGTAAGAACTTACTAATTGCTTTTCTATTCCTTATAGTGTTAACAGTTATAGGTTGTGAACAAAGAGATGGAAGCGGAGTAATTGTCTACAGTCCCGAAGGTAAAGGAATTAAAAGTGAATACAACGGTATTTATTATGATAAACCGGCTTACAACTTTTGTTTAAAAACTCAGGAAAACGGTCGGGAAAAAACCTTATGTCTGAAGGATATGCTTAGGGAGAAGGATATAGTTCTCCTTTTCTTCGGTTATACCCATTGTCCGGACGTATGCCCTGCGGCGATGTATGTTCTCCAAAAAACTGTAAATAAACTGGATAAAGAAGCGAGAAACAGGGTTCAGGTAGTGTTTATAAGTGTTGACCCGGAGAGAGACACACCGGATAAAGTTTCCCAGTACGCCGAATATTTTAATGAAGATTTCATAGGCCTTACCGGAACTCCTGAAGAGATAAAGCAAGTTGCTAAGGCCTATAAGGTTTTTTACCAAAAAGTTAAGAACGATGGGTCTGAAGGTTATCTAGTAGACCATACAGCTTTAATCTATCTGATTACGAAAGATGAGAAGATAAAACTCATTTACTCGGTAAGTAAACAAAAGCCCGAATTGATGGCCAAAGATATCAAAAAATTACTCGATTAAATTCTAAAAAGAATTACCACCTCTCCTTTTATTTTTTCTTTATTCTCCAGTTGAATAATTATCTCTTCTAAAATACCTCTTATGTATTCCTCATGGATTTTCGTAATTTCTCTGGCTATACAAGCTTTTATATCACTTCCAAAAACTTCCTTAATTACATTTAAAGTTTTTAAAACTCTATTTGGGTTTTCGAAAACTATTACCGTTGTATCTTCACACTTTTTTAAATTTTCAAAAAAGCCCTTTGTTCCCTTTTTTGGGGGAAAACCTACAAATAAAAATCTATCAGTAGGCAGTCCGGAACCCACAAGTGATGTAATAACTGCATTTGGTCCCGGTAAAACTTCAACTTCTATACCCTCATCTATGCATTTTCTTATAAGTCTATAGCCCGGGTCGGAAACCGAGGGAGTTCCTGCATCACTTACCAATGCAACATCCTCTTTTTCAAGAACTCTCAATATTTTAGGTATCTGTCTTTCTTCCTTCGGCTCGTAATAGGATAGCAATTTCTTGCCCTTTATGTTGTAGTGATTAAGCAGTATTAGAGTTCTCCTTGTATCTTCACATGCAATGTAATTTACTTTCTTTAATACTTCTAAAGCTCGCAAGGTGATATCTTTCAAATTCCCTATTGGAGTGGGAACTACGTAAAGTTTACCCATCTTTATATCTGAAGATTAATTCTCCCTTTTTCCCTTTTGTCTCGTTAGCTATTGGATTACACTTTGCTACAAGTAGGAAAAATATATCCCTTTCTGCATTATTCAAAGTTTCAAAATTGGCTTGACCTTTGCTAATTACTATATCTGCATTGTAAAAAACCTTTATAAACTCCTGTGAACAATCCTCAAGCCATGTTCCCACTTTATCCGAACCATTGTCTATTACTTTACAGAGTTCCGTCAAAGAGGATTCCCTTGCATCTTCCATGGTTGCATCGTTAAGGATAGGTTTTCCTTTTACTCCATAAATCACTTCCTTTCCTAAATTTTTTAATGTCTTTACTAAAATTTTGTCAAAAACAATTTCACCTGCATTATCTCCTATTATGAAAATACTGTTAGCATACTTTAATCTTTCCTTAAACTTTTCAAAGTCAAAAATTAAAAAATCCTTTTTCAGAAGGTTATTAATCTCCCTTTCTATATCAAGCTCTCCCTTTATTGCAAAATCAATAGCATTCCCAACTGCTGAAATTTTCAAAGCAAATTTTAATTTATCTTCATTACTTTCCTTTTCTTCTTCTGTAAATTTCTCTATCAGCTGCAGGGCTTTTTTGTTAGCTGTTCTTTTCATTTCCCTGAAGGGGTCTTCACTTTTCACAATTTCCTTGACTATTTGTTGGATAAAGTAGGCATAATAGGCGGGAGAGCTATCGAAAGTTTCAAACTGAGATAGAAATTTCAAACTTCTTTTAGCTATTTCTATCTCCTTATCCTTATGTAAATTTAATTTTTCAACAGCGTTTAACCCTTGGTTTATAAGACAAGGAATACACTCTGGATAAGCTTTCATGTTAAAACCTTCAAAACAGTTTCGGCATCTTTAGGTTTTTCTATGTT
>DQVZ01000285.1 GCA_015661465.1 Aquifex aeolicus | reverse complement strand
TGTTATGAAGAGAAGAGACTTTATTAAACTTTCCCTTCTTTCTCCTTTAGTGGTTAGCTCCTTCGGGGCTTTTTTTGCATCTTGCGGAGGAGGTGGAGGAGGTTCTGTTCCATTTCCGGAGAGCAAAAATCCTTTAAACCTTCCTCAGGATAAAGGCTTCCTTGGGTATTTAAAACCTCAAGGGAGAATAACCATAGAGGCATCTCCTGACGAAATGGAAATCATCCCGGGAAAAATTACACGTAATTTACTGACTTACAAAGTAAACGGATATATTAACCCTATACTGGTTCTAGAGAAAGGAGATTTATTCAGTGTAGATTTTCTTAACAAAACTGGAGAAGAAAGTATAATTCACTGGCACGGTTTCAGAGCACACTGGAAGTCGGATGGACATCCCGCTTATCAAATAGGAAATGGAGAAATCTACAAATACCCCGACATAAAGATAATTGACCGTTCAGGTACTTACCTCTACCACCCGCACCCTCACGGGAGAACAGGTTATCAAGTCTACCATGGTCTTGCAGGAATGATAATAATAGAGGATGATGATGAAATTAACCTTAGAAATGCCTTGGATTTAGAACTCGGTATCACGGACATACCCTTAATAATCCAGGATAAAAACTTTAACTCTGATGGTTCATTGAGATATGACCCTATCGGTATGAACGGTATTATGGGTTTTTGGGGAGATACGGTTTTGGTAAATATGACCTACAAACCATTTTTCGATGTAGATAGAAGGATTTATAGATTTCGTATACTTAACGGTTCTAATGCAAGACCTTATAGACTGGTTCTGCTGAAAGGAAATCAAAGACTCAGATTCTGGGTAATAGGAGTTGAAGGAGGTCTTCTGAAAAACCCTGTAGAGACCACAGAGATTTTAGTTGCTCCCGGAGAGAGAATAGATATCTTAGTTGACTTTAGGGATGTAAATGTGGGAGATGTTCTAAAACTCTACAGTCTCAAAACCGGTCTTATTAATATGTCCGGAATGGGTAGTATGGAAAATGTAGATGGTGAACTTGAAGTATTAGAGATAAGGGTAAAAGAAGATTCTCCTTACGATAAACAAATTCCCCAAGAGCTATCCACCGTTCAGAAGATAGATACTACAGACGCCAAGACAGAAGTCATTACCTTGGGAATGAATATGAACGGCTTTAACATAGACGGAAAGGTTTGGGACGATACGGACGCTTTAGCAGATTACGGATTTAATTACAATAACGGAGATATAATTGTTATCGAATTTAGAAATGATACAGGAATGTATCACCCTATGCATCTTCACGGCTTTCAATTCCAGATAATAGAACGCTCTTCGGGAAATTTAAGACCCACAGATATGGGATGGAAAGATACTGTAGTGGTTGGTCCCCATGAAACGGTAAAAATAGCTGTAGATATGTCCCATAGTTTTGGAGAAGAACAGGTATACTTAATGCACTGCCATATACTTGAGCATCATGATGCAGGAATGATGGTAAATTATCGAGTTTCCAAATAAAGGAGGTGTAGAGATGAAGCTAATTTTTCCTTTTTTCCTCTTCTTTTATTTAAGCTTCGGAAGTGTGGTTATAGAGGCTTTTTATAATCCCAACTGTGGTTGTTGTCATAAGTATTTCGAAAAGCTTGAAAAACAGGGATTTAAGGTAAAAAGAAACCCGATAGAGTATAGAGAGCTCCTAAAACTAAAGACACAGCTCGGAATTCCTGTGGATAAACGTTCCTGCCATACCATGGTAATGAAGGATGGAAAGTTTATTGAAGGACATGTTCCCGTAGAAGGGATAAAAGCTCTTATGAACTCTAAAGCAAAGGGTGTATATTCTCCGCATGGGGTTAAAAGTGCCTCAGGAGACTTTGAAAAAGTCTATGAATTAATCAAATAAACCAAGAGGGAGGTGCAAACATGAAAAAGTTTGTGGGTTTACTTTTTGTATTTTGCATTTTTGCATTTTCACAACCTATTGAAATTCCTAAAGATGCAAGATGTGTAGTTTGCGGAATGGAAGTTTATAAGTATACGAAATTTCATGCGCAAATAAAAATGCATGATGGGACTTATAAGTTTACAGAATCTCCTAAGCACGCTTTGAAATTTTATTTACAAAACAAGGATAAGGTAAAAGAGATATGGGTGAAAGATTTCAAAACCGGTAGATGGATAGATGGTACCAAAGCTTATTACGTGCCTATCCATGAAGGACCTATGGGAATGGATTTAGCTCCCTTTAAGAGTTTGGTACAAGCCAAAAAGTTTGCTAAGAATAGAAAGGTTTTCAGATTAAAAGATATTACCTTAGATTATATAAATCACTTAGACGCAGGAATGCATCACAGAAACCACCATCGTATGCATAACACACATCACGGCGGTCATCACTAATCCAAAATATATAAGAATGCAGCTTTTTTCTGCTTCTGCTCTTACAGTTGCAGGTTTTGACAACAGCGGAGGAGCCGGAGTACTTGCCGATATACGAACTTTTAGAAAATTTGGTATTTACGGTGTAGCTGTAATAACCGCTATCGTGGTCCAGAACACTCAAGAAGTTTTCGAGGTATTTCCTTTACCTTCCGAAGTAGTAAGGAAGGAACTTGAAGCTCTATTCGGGGATATAAATATACAAGGAGTAAAGATAGGTATGCTGGCAAATAGCGGAATAACCGAAGAAATATATAATTTCTTCAAAGAAAAAAATTTAGATTTCATAATTCTCGACCCTGTTTTTCGTTCGAAATCCGGAAAAACTCTTTTGGATGAGGAAGGAATAAAAGTTCTTAAGGAGAAACTTATAAAGCTGACGTACTTGATTACACCTAATGTTCCTGAAGCGGAAATACTGTGCGGGAAAAAGATAAATACTATAGAGGATGTTTATAAATGCGCAAAAATAATAAAAGGATTAGGTACTAAGAATGTTTTGATAAAGGGCGGACATCTGAAAGGAGAAACTTCTATAGATATCTTATACGATGGAAAGGATTTTTATGAATTCAAAGCTGAAAGAATTGAGGGTAAAAAACCGAGAGGAACAGGTTGTGTTTTTTCTTCGGCAATCCTTGCTAATCTTATAAAGGGAGCTAGGCTAATAGAAGCCGTCAAAACCGCTAAAGAGTTCATAACGGAGGCTATTGATAACAGTGTAAAGATAGGGAAAGGATATGAAATTATGATTTTTTAAGTTCCCTTATAAAGGATACAAGAATTTCAAAGTAATCGAGAAAGTGGTCTGATATAGTAACAGTCATTATGGGTAAGGCAATTAAAAGAACTGTAAGTCCTACTAAAATCTGTAGCGGAAGTCCTACCATAAATACATTCATCTGTGGAATAAATCGATTCACTACAGCTAATATAAGGTTAAGAATTAAAGCACTCAAAAACACCGGAAGGGAAACCTTCACTCCTAAATTAAAGCTCTCGTAGAAGAAATTTAGAAAAACTTCCGGGTCTAAACTAAATAAATTAAAAGAACCTATCGGTAGGTTAATAAAACTTTCACCTAAAGACAGAATAATAACTTCCGCTCCTCCCATTGCAAGGAATATCAATGTCCCGTAGAGAAAGAAAAATCCAGCAAGTAAACTCATCTGGGGTTGTCCCGGTATAAACATCTGGAGAAAACCAAGCCCTGTATGAAGAGCTATAATCTCTCCGGCGATGAGCAATGCATCGAGGATTAATCTGAGTATAAAGCCGGCGGTAAAACCGAACAAAGATTCACTTATTGCATGGAGAATAAATTCTGTAAAAGTTTTTACCTCTATGGGCTTTATTTCTATAAAAGAAATAATTGCAAAGGCTATAGAAAAAGTGAGAAACAACCTTACATTCAGAGGTATATAATTTGAACCAAAAAATGGAAACATAAAGAGGAAGGTAGTTACTCTGAAGTAGGATAAGAGTAAAGTTATAAGAAAGTTTTCATCTATTATTTTATCCATACGGGAATGTTTGCAAAAATTTCTTTTGCAAAATCGACTAACTTAGTAAGCATCCATCCTCCGAGTAGAAAAATAACCAGAAAAGCTGTAAGTACCTTTGGTATATAAGCAAGTGTCATCTCTTGTATCTGTGTGGCTGCTTGAAAAATACTCACCGCAAGACCTACAAAAAACGTAGCTAATAACACGGGCATAGCAAGAAACAAAGTCATTTCAAGGGCTCTTTGTCCGAGAGAAATGATTAAGTCTTGCTCCATAGGAATATAATAATTCAAGTAATACGCTGAGTGAGAAATTAAGCGAGGTCAAATTTTGTCACATACTCCCCTTATTTTACTTTTTTTCACTCAGGGTTTTTTTAAAATTAAATTTATATGTATGAAGATTAAAGAACTTTCCGAAAAGCAAAAAGAATTCTTAAAAAACGTTTTTGAAGTTGATACTCTTCCTGAAGATAAATCGTTAGAGGATTTTTTAAGTGAAAAAGGATGTAAACTCTATCAATGCAAAGGATGCGGAAAGCTTATTTTCCATGACAATTATGAATTTTGGAATCTTACAGACTGTTGTGATGATAATTCGAAACTGGTTGAAGATGGAGTTTTATGTGAGGTATGTTATGGGAGAAGTCCGGAAAATTTAAAGTACTGGATTTTCTTTAAACCTTCCTGGTATCAAAAGGTTGATTTTGAAAAATAATGCCCGGTTTTAAGGATATTGAGGAAGTTAGAGATTTTATAAAGAAAACCGACAAAGACACTTCTATTTACGTTGGATGTGATTCGAGACAACAGAAGGAAAAAACCGTTTTCGTCACGGTAATTGTAGTGCACCTAAGTTCAAAACACAGAGCGAAAGTTTTCTGGAAAGTAGAAAAAACCCAAAAGATTATCTCTTTGAGACAGAGGCTTATGGAGGAAGTAAGCAGAGCGGTTTACCATGCACTCCTGATTGCAGATGTAGTTGAAAATAGACATTTTGAAGTTCACCTCGATATAAATCCCGATGAAAGTAGAGCTTCAAGTGTAATCCTAAAAGAAGCTGTGGGTTATGTCCTTGCTCAAGGTCTGAAACCCGTTTTAAAACCCGACGCTATAGCTGCTTCCTGTGCAGCAGATTACATAACCGCCAAATACTAATCTATGCCTATAAACCGATATTCGCTTATGAAGCTTTTACCATAGTATCTTTCTGATTTTCGGAAGTATGAATGTGAACCGAGAATTCTCAGGAAAGCAGGGGTAGTTTATCAATACATATTGTTTTCTCGGGGTGTATGAGGACGAAACCAAGATAAAGATAGGAGAGATTCATGGACAGCGAAGGTAGGTATTAAGTAGCACCGGGGCTAAAGGTATGCATGATAAAAGAGAGCTTTTTTACAGAAGGTTTCATTGGAATTCTAAGTATGAGGCTGTTTGGAGTTGGATCGCTTCTTTCATTACTCTCTACACCATGCTGGAGGTTAAAAGTTGACATGGTCTAAAATTCCCAACAATAACCCCTCCATTTATTTCTATGCTACAGTGTTTTTAGCTCTGTTAAATCTTAGGGTGTTGAAAGTGTGGTGTTGCAAGTATTGGCAGTTATAACTCTAAATACTTACCAGATTTTACGGGTTCTATTATCTCTCAAATTTACTCTCTGTTAGACCTTGAGGCATTTTCAATAGCCCCTTCAACTTCTCTGATAGCTTTTTGAATGAGATGTCTTGCCTCCTTTCTTAGTTCGAAATATTCTTTAATTAAAGTGACTATCTCTTGTTGCCTCTCTTTTGGAATGTCTGGAATAAGTAAATCTCCGAATACTTTCTTTGGAACTGCTGACATTATAGCACCTGTGGTTAATCGCTCTAATTGTCTTTTGACTAAGGGACTTCTAAACAAGAGAAATAAAAACTCTGGATAATCCTTTACTGCTCTAACGACAAAACAGCCCGTAGTAGTTAATTGATTGTCCAGCTCCTCTGGAACCAATGCTATTTTATCAAATGTTCCTGATAACGAAGGAACTAAAATATCTCCTTTCCTTATTACCATTCTAGCCCTGCTTGGAGCTTGCCAACCGTAAAACTCTTCCCACTCGAAGATTTCCCCGCTTTCACTTATTTTCGCAATTGAAACATACCTAAAGTTCTTAGTTCTATATGGATCCTTAGTAGGATCTATTTTCTCATTTGAAATTTTCACAACTTCCTTAAGTGGCTTAACCTT
>DQVZ01000039.1 GCA_015661465.1 Aquifex aeolicus | reverse complement strand
TGTGGTTGCTTGCCACAGGAAAGCTGTCTCAACAAAGACCTACTGTACTTAGAGCCACATCTGCATACTGGCACTTTGTAGACTTCATGTGGCTCTTAGTAGCTGGTTCTGCTTATATCATCGGAACTATGGGTATCTGATATGAAAAAGTTCTTGGTTCTGCTTCTTCTTTCTATCGGTCTTGCTTCTGCAAGCGGTGTTATGGGACCCTCTAATAAGGCTTTTGATGACAACGATATATTCAATCCGGAAATTCTCAAAATCGATGAAAGGAAATACTTAGGTACTTTTGTACCAAATGTAAGAATCCTGCTGGAAGATGGTTCCGTTGAAGACCTATACAGTCTAATAAAGGAAAAACCGACTATTTTGTTACTTTCATACTACACCTGTGAAGGTACATGTCCCGTAAGAGTTGATAATCTTAAGAAACTTATTCAAAAAACTTCTTTAAAGGATAAGGATTTCAGAGTTTTAAACCTCTCATTCGATAAAAGGGATACGTTAGAAACATTAAGGGAATTTAAAAAACTTCACGGACCTTTTACGTACCATTGGGTATTTGGTATAATTGATAAGAAGTCTATTCATGAGCTTACAGAATCTGTAGGATTTAAATTCTTCTTTGTAGAGAGAGATAAGACTTTTGTTCACCCTAACGTTTATATATTCCTATCTCCTGAAGGAAGAATTACCAGATATTTATACGGCGTAAAACCCAGTGAAAGGGATATTAGAATTGCCTTGGCAGAAAGTACTCAAAACAAGATATCCCTAAATTCAGTAATAGACTTGGCATATCTAGTTTGCTTTACCTACGACCCTTCAAGGAGTAGGTATGTAGTAAACCCTACCCTGCTTTTTGGAGGAATAGGTTTCTCAGCTTTAGGTTTAGTAATTCTGTTTGCACTTCTGATGAATAAATTCCCAAAAAAGGAGGTGTAAGTTATGGATATGATTGCTCTGCCTTACAAATGGTGGTCTGAGGCTGTTACCGTTTGGTTAATAGTGGCCGTCATAATTTACCTGATAGTAGCAATACCCGGTATATACTTTATTTATAAATACAGATACAAGCCGGGTGAAAGGGAAATAGGAGACCACGATTTCGATAGTCATTCGGGATTGGAAGCTTTACTTACACTAATTCCTTTACTCACAGTTATTTTCCTAGCAACTTACTCCTTTGCTGTCTTCAAAAAAATCAGAACTGTTCCGGACGGAGCTATGACTATAAAGGTAACGGCATTTATGTGGGGATGGCAGTTTGATTACCTAGATGAAAATGGAAAAGTTATTAAGACTGTAGTCACCGGATATCACGCAAACGATTATAACCTTCAAGAATTTGAAAAACCTGTAATTCCTGCAGGAAAACCTATAAGAGTTCTCTTAACATCTATGGATGTAATCCATTCATTTTTCGTATTACCCGCTAGGATAACCGAAGATGCTGTTCCCGGAAGAACTACCTATATGTGGTTTCAAATCAACGAGCCAGGTGAGTACTGGGTGTTCTGTAGAGAGTACTGTGGTACCGGACACTCCCATATGTTCTCTAAGTTAAAAGTGGTTCCCCCTGAACAATTTACAGCTTGGTTATATGGTGATAAAAAAGCTGTAGCTGTAAAATCTGAAAACAATTAATAAGTAAGGAGGTAGTGCAATGAGGGAAGCTGTTCATGTAGAAAAGCCGTATTTTCTTGGAACTTTAAGAGAGTGGCTCTTTACCACGGACCATAAGAAAATAGGAATTCTTTATTTCGTTACGAGCTTTGTTGTATTCCTAATAACAGGATTATTTGGATTGCTTATTAGGTTCGAACAATCTATTCCGGGCTTTCAATTAGTTGACCCGAAGACTTACAACTATCTCTTAACAGGTCACGGTATAGGTATGCTTCTTTGGTGGGCTATAGCCACCCACATAGGTGGATTCGGAAACTTTCTACTTCCATTGATGATAGGGGCAAAAGATGTAGCTTTTCCGAGACTCAACGCTTTGAGTTGGTGGGCTTTCTTCGCAGCAAATGTATTGTTCTTAATGACTCTAATCCCGGGAAATCAAATAATGACAATGTGGACGGGATATCCACCTTTCTCCCTAAACAATGATGCAGGTATCACCGCTCTATATGTGTTCGTAATCCACTTACTCGGAGTCTCTTCCATAGCTACAGCTGTAAACTTCCTTGTTACTTATATCACAATGAGAGCTCCCGGAATAACATTCTTTAAAACAAATCTGTTTATTCATACTCTTATCGCGGCAAATGTAATCCAGCTTGTGGGAGTTCCAGCCCTTGCCGGAGCAGTTACAATGCTTTTCCTTGATAAGTATCTGGGTACTAACTTCTTCAATCCTGCGAAAGGAGGAGACCCTTTAATATACCAAAATATCTTCTGGTTCTACTCCCACCCGGTAGTTTACGTTCAAGTTCTACCAATATTCGGTTTCTACTCCGAAATTATTCCAACATTTGCAAGAAGACCTTTATTCGGATATCCC
>DQVZ01000114.1 GCA_015661465.1 Aquifex aeolicus | reverse complement strand
TTCCACAACAATGGATATTTACATGGAAGCGGAGAAAGAAAAAGAGTTGGAAGTTATTTTAGGAAAGATTTAATCTTTCTTATTTTCTACTCCCAATGCCTTATGAAGAAAATCCATAACTCCTAAAATAACTACTGAATACGGAATGGGGGAAAGGAAATATGCATGTTCATGAAAACGTTAAAAATTCTGTTCTTGAATTCATAAGAGCATACCTTGAGAATAAACATTTTGTAGAACCTGAATTTTTTGTAGGTTCTAAGAGGATTGATATAGCATTCAGGAATTTGAAGTTTTTAGGAGAAGTAGAACCAAATGAAACTAAGAAAGAAACCGAAGGAATTCCCCAGCTTGAGGAGTATGCAGAACTTGTCTTGAAAACCACCGGTTATGACAAGGTTTATGGAGCTGTATTTTGGGCTGTTGACGATAAAGGAAACAGATGGGATGTAGAAGTTTACGAGTTTTTTGTGGAAGACGGGAAACAAAAGAAAAAACTCCTTGGAAAAGATAAAGAAACGCTAAAAAGAGTGATTCTAAGCATTTCGAAAGATAAAATTCCCCTAACTCCTTTTAACTTTCTTCTTCTCTTTTATCCGCTGAAGGAGCTTTTCTTTGAAAACCTTACAAAGCTTTACGAAAGGTTTAAAGATGAACAATCTGTGAAACCGCTTATTTCTGCATACAGGAACGCTTTAGAAATTATTTACGGAAAAGAAGTAAGCGAAGAAAAACTAAAGAAGCTATTTTTGATTCACACTCTTATTCAGTTAATTGCTAACGCAATACTTTCTTACATTCTTGACGGGGAGATAGGAAAGATAGAAACTTTGACAGGGAAATATAAGAGGTATTCGGTATCACTTCCTTTTCTTGAATGGCTTTACATTCTCTATGAAGCTGGGAAGTTAGATAAAAGTATCCTTGAAGAATTTTTGAAAGAGGTAAAGAGAAGAATTCTTGCTCTTGATTGGAGTCAAAAGGCTGAAGATATATTCAGGCTACTTTATGAAGAATTCATATCTCCAGAAGACAGGAGAACCTTTGGGGAATACTACACACCCTTATGGCTTGTAAAGTTCATGCTGGATAAACTCGGATATATAAAAGAAAAAACAGTTTTAGACCCTTTTTGCGGTAGCGGAACATTTTTAGATGAAGCATTAAGGAGGAAAATACTTTCGGGGAAAAATCCCAAAGAAGCTATAAGGGAAATAATAGGTTTTGACGTAAATCCGATAGCTGTGATGCTTGCAAGAGCGGAAATTCTCCTCACCTACAGGATACTAACTAAAGAGGAAGAGTATCCAACACCTTTAATCTTTTACGTAAACAGTGTAGAGTTTTTTACACCCGATAAAAAGACAACAGGGAAGCTATTTACTCAGGGAGAAAAAAAGAAACCGGTATTTCTGTATCATGTAAAGGAGCTTGTAGAAGTTTTGAACCTTAGCAAGTTTCAACATACGAAGGTATCCTTAGAAGACCTTGAGAGTTTTGAAAAGGCAACAAGGTATGTTCTTGAGGAAATAAGCAAGGAAAAAGTAAACAGGGCTAAGAAACTCAGGAAAACCATAGAGAAGGTTACAAGAATCAATCCCAAACTCAAATACTTTTTTGACGCGATAAATCAAAAGAAGTTGATAGAACTAATAGAAAAATACGGAGATGGAGTTTGGGCTGTAAGTATCAGTTCACTTTTTGCAGTATATCTGGTAAGGAGCAAGAATGTAGACATTACGGTATCCAATCCGCCGTGGATACACCTGACGGAAGTAAAAGGAGAATACGGAGAATTGCTGAGAAGCTTAGCAAAGGAGATGCTAAAGAAAGGTGACCCTTCAAGAGCTGTAATTCAAGCAGGAAACATAGCAAGTGTATTCCTGGGAGCTTTTATAAAACTGAGTAATAAAACCTTTTTTGTGATGCCAGAGAGCGTTGTGTATGACGGTTCTACTCACGGAGCGGGAAAAGTTTTGACCCTAAGAGCGATTGAAAAGTATTTTCACAAGCTCTTTAGAGTAAATTACGATGCATTCAAACACGGAGAAAAAGCTTGTCTTATTCTGGCAGGGGAAGGGGAAAGGGAAGGAAAAATTTACGAAATAAAACCCAAAACTCATGCAAACAAGGAAGATGAGAATGTAGAGCTGGAAGAAAAGGAATTAAAAGAGAGTTTTAAAGAGAGTGTGGAAAGGGTTCTTTCTTACTTTGGGAAACAGGAGTTTGAAAAAGTTTTGAATGTGGACAAAGTTTATAAAAAAGGGACTTTTATACTTGGGCTATTCGGAGGGGAACGCAAGAAAGGAAAAGAGGAGTATGCGGGATTGGTTTTAGAGGACTTAATTGAAGGATTTCCACCAAAAGTGAAACTCTACAATACAAGTTCTTACATCGAACTTTTTGAGAAGGAGTATTTGAAGAAAGTGATAGTTTTTCGATATGTAAGACCGTTTCACTTGATTGATACATTTGCTATTCTTTCGGATAAAGGAGAAGAAGACTTAAAGGAATTATTAGGAAAAATAAAAGACAGAGCAAGTCCTGAGGATAGAAAGTTAATAGATGGATTGATTAAGGAAGTAAAGCAAAGTAAACTTTTGAAACTTAACCCCGAAAAGTGGTATGTTGTTTATAGAGGAAAAAGGAGTTTTGTAAGTGTAGTATTAAAAGGAGATAGATATACGATAATAGAATCTGACCTTAGCTATGTAGAAAGTTCAAAACCCGAAGTAGCCTATTATTACAGCGGAGTTTTAAACTATCTGGTAAGCAAAGTAGAAAAAGGTTTTATAAGAAACCAATTCGCAAGACCGCTTTTAGCGATAATAAAGGCAGGGCTTGAGTGGAAAAAAGAGGACTGGCAGTATGAAGTTTCCGAATTATCCCAAAAACTCCACGAACTTGCAAAAAAGGAGTATCAGAACCTAAATGCCAAACGTATAGAGCCATACATTCAAGCTCTTGAAAACCTCAAAGAGTGGAAAAGGTTAAAAGAGATTTTAAACAAAAACGTTAAGAACTTAGATGAAGCAATAAGGGAAGTGGCTGGTTGAGATTTCTTTCTTAACCTTCCTTTTTATTTTCTACTCCTAGGACTTTATAGAGAAGTTGTCTTATTTCCCTTATGTCTTCTTCTAGTTTGTCTAATCGC
>DQVZ01000103.1 GCA_015661465.1 Aquifex aeolicus | reverse complement strand
TTATGTACTTTATCAATGTCTCCATTTTCTAAGATTTATCATATAATTTCCACTTGTAAATCTATTAATGAACTTTTATATTTTAATTCACAAACTCTTTTGGAGGAAGAGGTAATGTACTACGTAGCTCAGGTTATTCGTGATGAATGTTCTAAATACAACTGTAAGCAGTGTACTTTATTTTGTCCTGAACCTAATACATTGATGTACAGTGATGAAGGTCATCATGCTTTTGTTAATACTTTGCGTTGTAAAGGATGTGCTCTCTGTGTTTACGTATGTTCTGACCTTTTGAAACGTGATTCAATTGAAATGGTTTACGCGGAAAATAGAGATGTTGCAGGAGTCAGATAGGGAGGTAGGAAATGGCTAAATTAGGTCCGGCAGGATACTCTCCGTATCCTGTATCTGTAACTGAAGGAGTTTTAACGCCACCACCCGGTAAAGCTTTAATGTTTAACGAAATAGTTGACGAAGAAGTTGCAATGAGGGAAGCCGCAAAGGCTATGCTAACCAGAGAAAACCCTACTATATTTCCTGGTCCCCAAGTCCTCTATGCTTGGAATGAAGAAGCAAAAAGGAAGGCCAAATTCGTAAGGAAGATGGCGGAAGTACTGGGAGCAAAGATAATACCTATGTATGACTACAGACCAAAGTATCCAAAAATAGACCCTGAAAAGGAAATTAATCCGAACCATCCTAACCTGACCATTTGGCATAACAAAATAAAAGCGTGCATTTTTATCGGTGTTCACTGCCATTATGCAAATGTGGCTTTGAAGATAATCAGAGCAGAAACCGACTGCTTCACAATAGCTATGTGTAGTATGGCAGGACACGAAGATGCGATGATTACACTAAGAGACCAGCATTCTGAAGATCTGGAAAAGTTTATCAGAATAGCAGAAGAGGTAAAAAGGGAGCTTGGGAAATAATGTTCTATTTGAGTGTCAAATCATACCCTTTTGGGGTTTTGACATTAAATTTAAAGGAAGTTTTTTAAGGAGGTGTTAATATGCCTGAGCAAGTTAAGACCGAAAAAGTCAGATACAATAGAATGGGGCAGAGGATAGTTTCACCCGATTACCTTCTCTTTGAAGCACCAAGAACTAAACATTTCATAACCGGCTCCGAAGCTGTAAAGGAAGCAGCAAAAAGAGCAAGCGTGGATGCATCAATTTCATATCCTATCACTCCTCAATCAGAAGCCGCACATATGCTCGGTGAACTCTGGAGAGAGGGATACATAGGTGTATACTTCAGAGGAGAGTCAGAATTCGGGGTTATGTCCGAAATAGCCGGATGTGCTATGGCGGGAGCAAGAACAATTACAACTACATCCGGCCCGGGGACACTCAGAGCTATGGAACTATTTCCTATGTGGGCCGGTTCAAGGCTACCTATACAACTAGTTCTTATGGCAAGAGGTATAAATTCGCCTCTATCTATCCAGCCGGATAACCTGGAAATTTATTTCCTTTTAGATACAGGATGTATGGTATGGCACGCTGAAACAGCCCAAGAACTCTTTGATATGATTATAGCCGGATTTGTTGTTGCAGAACAACCCGATGTTCATATTCCTGTAATTACCGCGATAGACGGTTTCTTTATATCCCACACAAGAGAAGCTGCTTACTTACCTCCTGAAGATATCGCACTTCCTCCCTATGACCCTTACAAGGCACCGATGCCTCCTATAGATATGGAAATGCCTCCCGGAAGATTCATGAGAGACCCCTTCGTAATGAAATCTAACTATATTTCCTATGCAACTCACGCAAGTTGGCAATTTGAAGTAAGGGCTGCTATTGAAAGGTCCAGACCTTACGCTAAACATTATCTCAGGGGACTTGTAGAACACTTTGGGGACCCGGAAGGAGAAATTCTATTTATAGCAAGCGGAACTGCTGCAGCACAAGCTAAAGAGGCAACCCAGATACTCATACACGAGGAAGGAATAAAGGCAAGGGTACTTAGAATAAAGACAATAAGACCTTTCCCTACAGAAGAAGTAAGAGAGGCTGTTAAAGGTGCTAAATACATCTTCATTCCCGAGTTTAACGTAATTGGATGGCTTGAAAGGGAAGTAAAGAGAGCTCTTTACGGATACACCGATATTCCCATATTTGGAACACCAAGAGTAGGTGGTGGAATGACAATGCCTCCCGAATTTATCGTTCAAGAAGTTCTAAGAATCATAGGAAAGGAGGTGAAACATGTCGGTTAAAATATTTAAAATCAATGAAGATTTAAAAGAATTTATGCCTCAAGAAATTGTGGACCTTGAAGAAAAAGCAACTTGGGGCAATCCGAAAAGAGGTGTAATGGATCTTCCTTACTCTAAAGAACTTATAGAGGAACACTCTCTTTGTGCAGGATGTCCCGAATCTGCTGCTTTCAGATATATACTTGCTTCTCTTCCTAATCCGGAAGATACGGTAATAGTAAACTCTACCGGATGTACATCTTTGGTATTCCCTCATATAGCACTTCATACGGTTCACCCTCTCTTTGGAAATCAGAACTCAGTAGCTTCCGGAATTAAGAGAGTTTTAGAATGGAGATTTCCCGATAAAGTCAAAGACGTTGTAGTAATAGCTGGAGACGGTGCAACAATTGACATCGGATTGGATTGCACACTTCAATCTTTCTTTAGACAGGAAAAGATAACAACTATTTGTTTTGACAATGAAGTATACGCTAATACCGGGGGACAAGATAGCGGAGCTACACCCAAAGGAATGGAATTCAAAATGGCTCCGGGCGGAAAGCAATGGGATAAAGTACCGATGTGGCAACTCGCTATAGACTCCGGATGCCATTACGTAGCCAGACTATCTGTTTCTTCTCCTAAGAAGGTTGAACAGGTGGTTAAGAAAGCTATCTATGTCGCGAGAGAAGTAGGACCCACTTATATACACCTCTATACTCCCTGTATTCTTGAAATAGGTCTTAACGCTGACCAGGGTCTCTGGGAAATGAGACAAAGGGATAAGGAAAGGTTTAAGTTCTTTGAATATATGACCGATGAAGCTAAGGAAGTTATTAAAAGGAAGAAGGAGGAGGGATTATTATGAGAAGAAGAATTAATGTGAGAATACCGGCTATCGGTGGGCAGGGGGCCGTTTCCGCTGCCCATATTATGGCTACCGCTGCGGACCACGCAGGTTATTATGCTGTTTCTAATCCCTTCTACGGTGCGGAAAAAAGGATGGCTCCTTCCGAAAGTTATGTAAGAATAGGAATAGAACCTATATACGATAGAGGTGAAGTCGTTTACCCAGATGTGATTATGGTTTTCCACTCTCAGGTTATCACAATGGGTAAATCCTACACAATGCCCTTTTACTCCGGTATCAAGAAAAATGGATTAATTATTATCAAC
>DQVZ01000185.1 GCA_015661465.1 Aquifex aeolicus | reverse complement strand
TCCATAAGGAGTAAAAGCCTATTCCCTTTGTTTTCAATTACTTGAGCTTTTATTCTAGGTAAATTTAGAAGGTTTTGTATTACTTCTGGAACCCGTGAAGTTATTTTTATTTCCAAAGATTTTGCGGTTTTGTACGCTTCTTCAACTTGCTTTGACAGAATAGCCTGTTCTAAAAGGATACCTTCTATTCTTCTGAGTTCCACTTTATTTAGAATTTATCCATTATGGAGAGTTATGAAAGAATTTTAGAAGAGCTCTTAAATGATAACGTGAGATACCTGCCGAGAACTTTTTTTAATGAACTCTTAAATGAACTTAGAGTTTCGGTAGAGTTTCAAAGAGAAGTTAGAAAAGAGGTCATTATGGAAATTCTCGTAATTTTGAAACTAAACCCTTATGCAAAAGAAAAAGTTGAAGAGCTTCTCAAGATGTATTCATAATAAACCTATGGACATTCTTAAGGATATACTCAAAATGAATAACTCTAAAATTCTCCTGATAGTACTTGATGGTCTTGGAGGACTTCCGATAAAAGACGGCAAAACGGAACTTGAATTGGCAAACACTCCTAATTTGGATAACCTGGCAAAGAAGTCCGCTACAGGACTTCATATTCCGGTGGATTACGGAATAACTCCCGGAAGTGGTCCGGGACACTTAGGAATTTTTGGTTACGACCCCGTTAAGTATCAGATAGGCAGAGGTATACTCGAGGCTTTAGGATTAGGAATAGATGTTAACGAAAGGGATATAGCGGTAAGGGGAAACTACGCTACGGTAAAATACGAGAACGGAAAAGCCGTGGTGGTAGACAGAAGGGCAGGGAGAATTCCGACGGAGGAAAACAGAAAGATTACTGCAAGACTCCAAGAGGAGATAAAAGAAATAGACGGTGTGAAGGTAATAATAAAATCGGGAATGGAACACAGGCTCGCTATAGTTTTCAGATTCCCTGAAAAACTACCAGAGGGAAGCGATGCTATAAACGATACCGACCCCCAGCAGGTAGGAAAAGAACCTCTTATTCCTGAGGGTAAAAATTCCAACGCCGAAAAGGTTGCTCAAGTAGTAAGAAAATTCATAGAAAAAGCTTCTGAGATTCTAAAAAATGAACGAAAGGCCAACTATATACTTTTAAGGGGCTTTGCCCAAAAACCTAATATTCCCACAATGGAAGAAAAGTTTGGCTTAAGGGCATGTTGCATAGCTGTATATCCTATGTACAAAGGACTTGCAAGCCTTGTTGGAATGGATGTGATAGAGTTTGAAGGCAGTTCTATTCAAGACGAATTGGAAACTCTTAAGAAAGTTTGGGAGGAATACGATTACTTTTTCGTTCACATAAAGAAAACCGACAGCTATGGAGAGGATGGCAACTACGAAGGGAAGGTTAAGGTAATAGAGGAATTCGATAAGTACTTACCCAAATTCCTTGAACTTAAACCCGATGTGCTTGCTATAACGGGAGACCACTCTACACCATCACTCCTGAAAGGGCACTCATGGCACCCTGTTCCTATTCTTATCCATTCACCTTATGTGCTCGGAGGTACCTCTGAGAGATTTACCGAGAGAGAATGTTTAAAGGGTGAGCTCGGAATAATACCCGCGGTAAAGATTACACAACTTTTACTTGCCAATGCCTTGAGACTCAAAAAGTACGGAGCGTAAGCTTAGAGGAATGAAAACCATAAGGGGAAAACGATTAAAACTCCTCATAAAGGAAGAGGATATAAGGAGAAGGGTAAAGGAGCTTGCTAAAGAGATAGAAGCCTCTTTTGAATGGAATGAACCTCCGGTAGTTGTAGGGCTCCTAAAAGGGGCCTTTATATTTCTTTCAGATTTGGTAAGACAATTCAACGGCTTTGTAATAATTGACTTCATGCAAGTTTCAAGCTATGGGCAATCTATGGAAAGCAGTGGAACTATAAGAATACTTAAGGATTTGGAAATAGATGTTGAAGGAAAGGAAGTTCTCCTTGTAGATGATATACTCGATACTGGACTCACTATGAAGGAAATATATGAATTCTTAAAAATGAAAAATCCCAAAACTCTCAAAACCTGTGTCTTTTTAGATAAAAAGGAGAGAAGGAAGGTAGATTTTAAAGCCGACTTCGTAGGTTTTGAAGTACCGGATAAGTTTCTCGTCGGATACGGGTTGGATTGGGGAGAGTACGGAAGAAATTTATCCGAAATTTACATAGTTGAAGATTAATGTTCATGATAATGGTTATGATGGCTATGGTGAATTTTTAACTCCTTGGAAGTGAGGAGAGGACAAAACTGAGCACAGACATATCCTTCCCTTTCCAGTTGGACGGTTGTGTGTTTGATACCAAACCTATGTGCTATTTCATCCACTTCCTTTAGTATATCGTTGCATATACTTGTGTCTTCAATTACTATATGAACGGTTAAAATTTCCGTACCGGGAGTTATAGACCAAACGTGCAGGTCATGAACATCTTTTACACCGTCCAGTTTTCTAAGTTCGCTTTCCAACTCCTCAGTATTTATATGGGATGGAGCTATTTCCAAAAGAACGTTTACAGTTTCCTTTATTACCGAATAAGCTGATGGAAGTATGAAAAGAGCTACAGCTACGCTGAGAATAGGGTCTGCTAGGTAGAAATGCCAGAAGGTAATGGCTATACCAGCTACTATTGCTGCGACGGAACCTAATGTATCGGTTGCAACGTGCAAAAGTGCAGCTTTAACATTTATATTCTCTTCAGAATGCTTTAGAAGGATATACCCCACAACTAAGTTTACTATCAATCCGATAACGGCTATATATAGCATCTCGGGTTTTACAGGTTCGGGATGCTCGAATCTGTGAACGGCTTCAAGGAATATATATCCAATAAGTCCCAGTAAAAACACTCCGTTTATTAATGCTGATAAGACTTCAAGTCTGTATAAACCGTAAGTCATTCTATTGTTCTTCACCTTTATGGCAAGAAATTGGGCGAGAAAAGCTATAGAAAGGGATACGGCGTCGGTAATCATATGTCCTGCATCTGAAAGTAGTGCCAAGCTATTCGTGATAATTCCGCCTATGAACTCGACAAATGCAAATCCGAATATCAGTAAGAAGCTAAAGCCCAGGGCTTTTACGCTGTTTTCTCTTCCCATAAGAAAATTTTAGGCTTTAGAAAGACTAAATACATTGACAGAAAATACAATAATTCCCTATGAAGGCTTATACAAAGTACCTAACATTTAACACTAAAGAAAGAAAGGAGCTGATCAGGATTACTGACGAAGTTAAGAAGGCTGTTGAGGAAAGCGGTATTAAAGAAGGATTATGTTTAGTATCTTCCATGCATCTTACCTCTGCTGTAATAATTCAGGATGATGAAGAAGGACCTAAAAGAGTTGTAATTAAAATCCTCGGGGAATAAATACAAAACAAATGGCCGAAGAACATAAAACTGAACGGGCTACTCCCTATAAAAGGAGAAAAGTAAGGGAAGAAGGAAACGTAGCTAAAAGCCATGAAATAGCGTCTTCTTTGGTAGTTCTTTTCTCTGTGCTTGTTTTATTTTTTTCCGGTGCTTATCTCTTTAAAGAGGTAATAAAGGCTTTCCTAATACTTACAGGGTTCGTCCACGGTAGTATTCCCAGTTTGAGTGGTATATTTGAAAACCTCTATATAGACTTACTAAGAGTTCTTCTTCCACTCTTCTTTATATCTTTAGGTGTTGTAATTCTTTCCCATGTAGCACAATTCGGATTTATATTCACTCTGAAGCCTTTATCTTTTAAATTAAACAGGATTAATCCCTTTGAAGGTATTAAGCGTCTACTTTCCCTTACGACCTTATTTGAAATGGTAAAAAACTCCTTAAAAGCCTTTCTCCTAATAGGCATAGCCTTATTCTTTCTAAAAAGTAGTGTAGAATTTTTCCTTTTATCATCTTCTATTCCTCTTATTGATGCTTTAAAAAAGTTTTTAAACATTACCACCGCTGTACTCGTGATTTTGGGAGTTGTTGCGTTTTTCATCGCCCTTCTCGATTACGCTTTTAGACGGTGGCAATTCGAAAAAAAGATAATGATGTCCCGAAGGGAAATTAAAGAAGAGTATAAACAGCTTGAAGGTCACCCCGAGATAAAAGGGAAATTAAAAGCCAGAATGAGGGAACTCGCCAAAAGCAGAATGGTGAAAGAAGTCCCAAAAGCCAGTGTAATAATTACAAATCCCACCCATATAGCAATAGCTCTTAAATACAATCCTAGGGAAGACAAAGCCCCAGTGGTTGTAGCAAAAGGAAAAGGTGTTGTCGCGGAAAAGATTATCGAGATAGGAAAAACCTACGGAGTTCCTATAGTAAGAAAACCAGAACTTGCAATAGCCTTATACCCTACCGTTGAAGTAGGAAAAGAAATATCACCTAAGTTTTACAAAGCCGTAGCAGAAGTAATAGCCTACGTTATGTTTAAAAAGAAAAAAGTTTACGCCTGATAACGAAGGAATTCCTCAACTTTTTTAGCAACCTTCTCGGAAGCTCTTATGCTATCTCCCATAGAAACACCGTGTAGCCAATTACCTGTTAAGAAAAGTCCCGGGTAGTCTTTCTCCATATCCTGAGCAAGCTCTAAAAATTTTCCGTATCCCACATTGTACTGGGGAATAGCTCTTTTCCACCTTTCAATTTTTACGTAGTCTAAACTCTTAATGTTTAAAATTTCCTTAAGCTCTTTTTCCACAATTTCAATTATTTCTTCGTCTGACAGGTAAATAACATCCCTATCCGTAACTCCTCCCAAGAATACGGAGAGTAATTCCTTTCCTTGAGGTGCCCTTCCGGGGAAGAGTTTGGACATGAACATAGCTCCTAAAATTCTCTTTCCTTCAACTCTCGGAACGAGAAAACCAAAACCTTGGGGAATATCTCCTACAACTCCAACGTTTACTACGACGATAGGAGTGTAGTCTATATGGTCAAATTCCTCGCTGGCACTAAAAGATATTTCCTTCAAAAGGTAGGAAGAAGTATAGGCCGGAGAAGCAACTACAACGCTCTTACTTTCTATTTTCTTTCCCCTTACATCTAATTTGAACCTATCCTCGTGTTTTCTCATCCTAAGAACCACGTTTTCCGTATGTACTTCCAAATACCGGGCGAGCTTTTTAGGAAGTTCTGAAATTCCTTCCTCAAAGGAAACAAGTTTTCCTCTGGGTGTAAAACGCCTTTCTTTTAAAAACGCTTTTATAAGGCTTCCATATTTCCTTTGAACTTCGTAAAGCTTCGGAGTAGCGTATTTTAGGGATAATTTTTCGGGGTCACCGGCGTATATTCCTGACAGGAAAGGAGACACTATATAGTTAAGAAACTCTTCTCCGAAATGATTTCTAACAAAATCCGCTATCGGTATATCATCTTCTACTCCTTTCTTGAAATACTCAAGAAATACCTTGAGCTTTGAAGTTAGAGAAAGCAAAGGACTCATAAGAAATTCCTTCGGTGAAAGAGGAAGAGGTATGAGTTTCCCTTTTTTGTATATAAATCTGTACTTTGCCCACGGGCTGGCTTCAATGGGTTTCAACCCTATCTCTTTTAAAAAGTTCAAGACTTCTTCGTCGGCGAGTAAAGTCTGTGGACCCATCTCCATGAGGTATCCGTCCTGGATAACAGTCTTTATAGTTCCTCCTATGTAGTCATCTTTTTCGTATACAACTACATCTATGCCCTTTTTTTTCAATCTATATGCAACCGAAAGACCTGACACACCAGCTCCTACAACAATAACCTCTCGCATAAAGAAATTTTAAAATTTTTGATTAATGGATATACGATTAATGGGTTCAGACCAGAGGATAGTAAGGTGTGCCAGGGTATCTTTTGCTAAAGACTCCTTTGTTGATGAGTTTAGGGATAAAAAGTTAATAAGATATCTTTTCAAGCACAAGCACGCTTCTCCCTTCGAACACAACGTTATAGCCTTTAGACAAAGAAAAGAAAAATGGTTATCCCTTCTCTCTCAAATAGATAATCCAACCTTGCAGGTGTATTACTCAAAAGGTTATATATTTCTGAATTTGAGAAACGCTATAAATCTGTGGGAAAAATTACCCGATGAGGTAAGAGAAAAAATAAAGGAACAATTTCCCGCAACCTATTACATAGTGGAGAAAAGGGGAGAAGTATCCGAGGAAGAGTTAAAACAACTTCCCTACTCAAGAGATGAAGCCTATGTAAAGGAAAAAATTGAAACTACATCGGGTTGGATAGGTTTGGTGGATAAATTGGAAATCGGAACGGATATGGATTACTACACTTTTGTGGTTGAATGTCCTCTTTTTGTAGCTCGTCAATGGATGAGACACCGTTTCGGTTCCTACAACGAAGTTTCCAAAAGATACGTAGGAACAGAGTTTTTAGAGTTCTATCTCCCTGAGTACATTAGGAAACAGGCAAAAAGCAATAAACAGGCTTCTGTTGATGAAGCTATTGAGGAAAGTGAGAAATTTATAGAAGAGATTAGGAGTTTAATAAAGAATGCTAAAGATTTATACAGAAGAATTATTGAGAGGGAAGGAGCAAAAGAACTTGCAAGAGGTGCGCTACCTCAATTTATGAAAACCCGTTTTTACTGGACTGTTCCCAGAATTTCCTTAGATAATTTCATAACTCTCCGAACCAACGAAGGTGCTCAAAAAGAAATAAGAGAATTTGCCCAGGCTATAAGAGAAATGGTAGGATACAAAGGAACGGATAAGAAGAATGTTATTTAAAGTGAATACTCATCTATTTTTGCTCTTATAATTCTATCCTTTTTATTCACTTCGAAAATTTTCCCTAAGAATAACTCACATACCCAGAGATTTGTAAGTATATGACCTGTAAATGAGGGAACCTTAATCGTTCCTCCAGAAAGAGCCATCAGAGGAATAAGATGGTCGGCTAGATGTCTATCAACGGTGGCTCTTGAAAGCCTATCTTCGTGGAGCTTTTTTACCGCTTCTGTACCAACAATTTCCGCAAGTTTTCCCTTTTTCCCAAGATTGTCCGCACCTAATATATTTCCTTCACTGTCTTCTAACCATACGGTAATACTTGTACCTATAGAGTTTGCGTTGGTATACTGTCTGTAAACTTCCGGTTTTGGATAGCCGAGTTCTTTAAGAGCCTCTTCTGCACCTTTAGCTTGCCTTTCTGCAACTTTCCTTTCCCTTAACTCCTCATGGGCTACAGAAAAAACGTGTATTTTCTTTATTTCCCCCGTGGCAGACTTGTTTAAATTTACTTTTTCTCCGATGTATTCTCTTATTTCATCTATAGACTTCAGTTCTTCTTTCAAAGGAGTTTTTACGGTAAGCTGAACTATCCCGCCTCCGGCAGGATAAAAGCCTCTTTTTAGAATTTCTAACCTTATGAACTCCGGAATTTTGTAAAGATGTGATAAAAAAACAAATCTAACCCAATCTATAGTAGGACTTTTGGGAACATCCGTTCCACCTATTACTCTTATTACAGTTTCTCCCGGCACAAATAGGGATAAAGGCAATATAGTTTGAAAGAATAGCGGAATAGAACCTGCAGTGTCAAAGTTTACCTCATAATATCCGGGCCTTAATTTCCTAGGAATGTATTCAAGCTCTGTAGAACCGAGTTCATCACCTTTTACCTTTGCTTTTGCCAGCCTTTTGAGAAGCTTTACTATGTTCAGGTGTTGCCTCTTTAGACCCGGCTTATCCCTTTTAGCCCTTATGTTATAAATCTTTACGGGAATCTTTAGAATTGTGCTTAAAAAGAGTGCGGTTCTTACTATTTGTCCCCCACCCTCTCCGTAGGAGCCGTCTATTTCCAGAAACTCTCCCATGGCCTCTCAGATGTACTTACCTTCTCCTTTCATTACAACAGTTGTGATATTGGCTTCACTCTTTATATCTACAACTTTGTAATCGTAGAAGTTTATCTTCTCCAAGCTTTCGGAAGTTATACCTTTCTCCGCTATGTATCTGATAGTGTACGCTCTGTGTGCCATTGGATTTGTTACCTTTTTATCCTTTCTTATGTATTCAAATCTTATAATTTGAACATTTTCCGGGAAAGTTATAGTTTCCCTCTGCCGATTTGTGATAAAATCAAAAATTGTGGCTCCTTCCAAAAGACCGGGTGTAAATTCTTTCAGTACTTCCTTCCAGAAAGTTTTTAGGGTTTTTCCTTTATATATATCTTCGTACGTTAAATTGTATTTAAAAATGGGGTCATTTACTCCTAAAAGGCCAAAAAGCGGAGAGATTATAATTCCTTTGTCTATTATGTCCTGTTGAACTTTGGAAGGTAAACACCAGAATTCCATACTGTCCCAAAAGCTTCCCTTATACCTCCTCCAAGCGGGTGCCAGAGGTGTTGGGTTAAGTTCAAAATCCTCTATAATTTCCCTTCTGAAAGGGTTTAAATTGGGAAAGCGATTTTTATCTCTGTCTTCCCATATAGAGAAGTAATCTTCCTTTATTAAGTCTATAGAGGACTGTTTCTTTTCAGATGGAAGCAGATAGAAAATCATAAAACTGTATTTTACAGATTTCTTAGCTTTTCAAAAAGCCTTTCCTTTTGTCCCCTTTCTCCTTGTTTTCCTTGTTCAAGGAGTTTTAGAGCTTTATTGTAGTACCTTTTAGCTTCTTCTTTATGGCCGAATTTCAGAAGAACATCTCCTACATGTTCGTTAACAACAGGGTCATCGTAAACCATTCCCAGAGCTTTGAGAAGGTACTGCATAGCTTTATCGTACTGACCTTTCATATAATAGACCCAGCCCATACTGTCTATGTAAGCAGGATTATCAGGGTCAAGTTCAAGAGCTTTTTTTATTAGCTTCTCTGCTTCGTCAACTCTTTTATCGCCGTACCACAGGAGAAGTGAATATCCTAGATAATTGTAAAAATCGGGGTCTTCGGGGTCGAGTTCTATTGCCTTCCTTAAGGCTTCCTCGGCATTTTTATAGTTTTTCATATGGTCATATATGTAAGCCTTCATAAAGTAAACCCGTGGATTTTTAGGGTTTTCTTCCTCTAATTTTTTTAAAATTTCGAGAGCTTTATCGTATTTCTCTGTTTTTGCGTAATACTCTGCTTCCAGAAACAGAAATGTCTTTTTCTTAGGACTTAGGATTTTCCCCTTATCTATTAGGCGTTTTGCATCGCGATAATTCCCTATACTCAGGTAAACCCCTGCAAGTCTTTCTATAATTTTTACGTTATTCGGGAATCGATTTAAAAGCTTTTCATAAATCCGTTTCGCCTCTTCAAGCTCGTTGTTTGCTTCTAATGCAAGAGCGTAAGAAAAAGCGTTGTTGGGATTCCTCGGGTTTGTATAGTAAACTTCAGCGAGCAATTTCTTAGCCTTTGAAAATTCCCCTATGCTCAGAAGGAGGAGTGCGTATTCCGTTTTATAGGTCGTATTTTCGGGAGACAATTTTAATAGTTTTTCGTAAACCTCTTTAGCTTTCTCTAATTTTCCCGAAGCTGTGTAAAGCTTTGCGAGCCTTTCAAGTATAGCTACGTTATTAGGCTTCTGTTTTAGAAGCTCTTTATACAGCTCTTCCGCCTCGGAATATTTCTTTTGTTTTTCGTATAAACCTCCCAATGAAAGAACCGCGGGAGCATAGTATTTATGAATTTTTAACGCTTTTTCAAAAAACTCTATACCTTTAGGAGTATTTCCTTCCATTATATAAACACGCCCGAGAAGGTAATAAGGTAGAGGACTGTTTGGATTTGTATTCAAATACTCTTTTAAAATCTTCTTAGCCTTATCTATATCTTTTCCTTTTAGGTATTCATCAACGAGGAAAAGAAGTATTCTTACATCGTAGGGAAAGGATTTATAAGCCTCTTCTATGACCTTCAGGGCTTTTTCATCTTTACCGAGGATTTTATAGATATTGTAAAGATATATATACGCTTCTTCTTCGTTCGGATGAACCTGAAGAAATTCCTTTGCTATCTCTTCAGCTTTACCATATTTTTTCTGTCTGAGGAGAACTTTTATCGTATCTTTGTAAAGTTCTGGAGAACGGAACCCTTCTATAGCCCTAAGACAGTACACCTCGGCTACTTGAGGTTTGTCCAAAGAGTAGGAACACATTAGAGCATCAAAGTAAGAGTTGGATAAACTGAAACCGAAGAAGGATAGAGTGAGTATAAACTTCCTCATTCCACCACCTTGTATATAAGTATAGGTTTTTTTATTTTACTGATTAGCTTCGTTGCAGTATTTCCCAGGATTAACCTTTTCAGGCCAGATAATCCTTTCGAGCCTATGATAAGAAGTTCAACATCCTCGTTATTGTTAACGTAATCGGTTATAACTTCTACAGGATTCTTTCCCTCCAAATATACGATATTTGTTTCTATTTCCTTTTCTTCAAATTTTTTCTTCAAATCACTCAAAATTTTTTTCTTTTCCTCTGCAAATCTTTCATGAACTTTTACTTTTAGCTTTTCAATCAACGGAACTCCTATAGGTTCATCAACGTGAAGAATATCCACTTTTACTTTGAAATTCTTTAGAAAATCTATAGCAAACTCCAGGGCTTTTTGACAGGTTTGAGAAAAATCGTAAGCTATAACTACTTTTTTGTTAAAATTTACCTCTCTACCCTTTACGACAAAATCATTCCTCTTTCCGTACTTTACAACTTTTTCCGTAGTAGAACCTATAAGTATTTTTTCCACTAGGCCTTTTTTATGTCCTCCTAAAAAAACAAAGTCGGGCTTTAGTCTATCTTCATATTCAAGTATTGTATCCGCGGGGTCTCCTATTTCAACGAATATTTTGGTCTTATGCGGCTTTAGAAATTCTTGAAGTCCTTTTAGCTTTTCAATAGCTTCTTCCTTTTTCTCTCCTTCTATTTTTTCAAGCATTTCTATGTCTATTACGCTTATTCCCATAGTTTCCGGATAAGGTAAATAAACAATGGGGGGTATGACATGCAATAAAAAGATTTCCAAAGGAATTTTATCCACAAACCCTTTTACTGTTCTCAGAAGCGGATTTGTTATATCGGAAAAGTCGACGGGAACGAGAAGTCTCATTTGATATTAAGTATACAACTTTCAATTATTTTCGTGCTCTTTTTTGGCTTCGTGGGATTCCTTATGGGATAAATACAAGGCAAGAGCAATACTTACCAGACCTAGACCAAAAAATAGGAAGTCTTGAGATTTTGTAAATTCAAAGTAAATGGACTGTTTAAAGAAATAAACCGAGAGGACCATAACTATTATCTTCCCGAGTTTTGTCTTTAAGTCCTCTAAGCTTCTCACCATAAGTATTCTTGAACTGCGTTCATCCATTTCCGCGGGGTATATCTTTGATATAAAGAGTTCATATAAACCCAAAGAAAATATTATTAAAAAAGTTGCAATTAGAAATAAATCCAAGGAAGCAATAACAGAAGCGAGAATTTTCTTCTGAAAAAAGACTATATCCCCCGTTTTGAAAAGCTTGTAGACAGGATAAAAGATTTCGTATATACCCGCAAGAAATAATAAAAGGGAAGCTACTAAGGAAGATATAACGGCTATTAAAACAAGCAGTCTTGACTTCCATAGAAATTTCTCAAAGGCTACTTCAAGCTGCTTCATTAGAGATGTATTTTACCTTTAAATTCTCTCTCAAGTTCTCTTTTCATAGCTTTTTCCTTAAGTTCTCTTCTTCTATCGTAGAGTTTTTTACCTTTTACGAGAGCTATGAGAACCTTCACCTTGTTGTTTTTCCAGTAAAGTTTCAAAGGAATTATAGTGAGTCCTTTTTCCTGAACCTTCCCAGCAAGTCTTAAAATTTCCCTCTTGTGGAGAAGTAGTTTCCTTTTTCTCAAAGGGTCATGATTGTCTATAGTTGCGTACTTATAGGGAGCTATATAGAGGTTATACAGCCACGCTTCCCCGTTTTCAATTCTTACAAAACTATCCTTAAAAGACACAGTTCCTTTATTTCTAAGTGATTTGACTTCTGACCCTTTTAATACAATTCCAGCCTCATAGGTTTCTAGGATTTCGTACTTAACCTTTGCTTCTTTGTTTTCCGCTATCGGAACTAATTTATCGGCTTTCCCCATAACTAACCTAAGCAAGCGTAAAGTGGTGGGCTGCCCAAGAGCAACCCAAGACTTTATTATATGGATTAAAGGCGAAATAGTAAAGAAGGGAATTTTTGTTTTTAAACTTCCACCTTTTCTCCTTTTAAAAATCTTTCTTTAATAGTTTCGATTACTTTTTTAAAGGAGGCTTCCTTTAGTTCAAGTTCAGGAACAGTGTAGTGCCCCTTGGGCTTGATATCATAAACAATATTGTCTAAAAGCTCAAAGGTTCCTATTAGATTTCCAAACAGCTCCTTTTCAAAATACACAATTTCGCCTTTTTCATTTAAACCCACATACAAACCGTGAATATCATATTCCTCAAGCCATTTTTGTGGTTCTTCGTTGGAGTAGAATCTAAAACCTTATTTGCAAGATTTTTTTCGATATTTTTAAGCCACCATTCCCATATGGTGCTTGTCACTTTGTTTTCTTTTTAGGAAAGTTTATTTCTTCTCTTATATGCTTTACAGTCATTTCTGTTAAAATTCTCTCGTTTCCAAGCAAATCCTCTATGACTTTCACAACTTTTGAAAGTTAATGTAGCTCTCTATCTCATAGGCTAAGGCCTTAGCCGTGGTTGCAACAGCTACCTTAAAATGTAGACTATTGAGGGGGGAGCGGGTTTCCCCACCTCCATTAAGGAAATATGCTACTTTGAATTTATCACGTAATTTCTTCAGGTTCTTCTTCCAGCATATCCTCGTGGTGAATTTTTTGTTTTACCTCGGGACGGGTAAAAAGCATTGTAAAACAGTATACCGAGAGGGAGCATATAAGCATCCAGGAAAATAGCATAAACAAAAGGGCTTCCCCCTTCATTTTATTCCTCCTACAAACTGTTTAAAATTTTGGTTGCAAACTTTATCAAAAGTATTAAAATGAAACATAGAGGGTCTTTTCAGAGACCCAAGCCCCGCGGGGTTAGACTTTGCAAGTATCTCCCGAGTTCCCGCTAAAAGCGGGAATAGGGAGTAGTAGTTCCTACCCCTTTTGAAGGGGTAGCGAAGGACACCTTGAGGGTTAAAGCTACTATTTGTTATCATTTGACTACCTCCTTAAGGTGTCCTTATTTACAACTCTATAAAATTTTTTCTTGCCCACTTTTACCCTAACTTCTCCGTCGATTAATATCTCCTCATTAGGATTAGTTATCTTTTCACCGTTTACCTTTAGACCTCCACCTTGTATAATCCTTCTGGCTTCGTTTTTAGATTTTACTGCACCTATTTTGACTAAGAAATCTACCGCTTTTACTTTGCTTTCAGAGAGTTCAACAACGGGTGCATCTTCGGGAAATTCTCTTTGGGAAAATGTTTTTTCCCACCATTCTTTCGCCTGCTTAGCTTCTTCTTCCGAATGAAATCTCTTTACTATAGTATGAGCAAGGTTTTTTTTAGCCTCCATCGGATGCGTATCTTTCTTCATTTTTTCTATTTCCTCTTTCGTATGGTCTGTGAGGAGTAAATACCAGTCCCACATTATCTCATCGGGAATTGACATAATCTTGGCAAACATAGTCTTAGGTTCTTCCGTTATTCCCACGTAGTTCCCGTAGGATTTTGACATTTTTCTTGTTCCGTCAAGTCCTACGAGAAGCGGAAGTGTTATGCAAACTTGAGGTTCCTGCCCGTACTCCCTTTGAATATCCCTTCCTATTAAAAGGTTAAACTTCTGGTCTGTACCACCTATTTC
>DQVZ01000009.1 GCA_015661465.1 Aquifex aeolicus | reverse complement strand
GCTTTTAAATATCCGTGCTTTTCACTCTCTATCCAGTAGTAGTTCTCCGTTTCTATTATTCTTTTATAGGCTATCTTCAAGCTTTGTAGCTTCCTTTCAAGACTTCTTATATCTTTGACTACTAGCATTTTTTACACCTCCCTCAAAAGGGAATCTCATCACCTTCCTCAAAAGGGAGTTTTTCTTCCTCCGCGAGTTTCCGTTCTATGAGCTTCTGGTAATACTCGGTTCCTCTTTCATGCTCCGGAGATGTCCAAGTCTTAGAATCGCCTTCTTCCAGTTCTCTTTTTAAACCTTTTATGTAGCGAAGCTTTCCTTTAAAATCCGTAATACTCCTTGTTTCCTTTTCTCCCAAAACTATGTTGTAAATAGCACGAAGATTTTTGGGGACTTCTTCTTTTTTGAGGTTTAACCACCAAATGTAGAGTTGCTTTATTTCTTCTTCGGGTATTGAAAACTCCTCAAGAAGGCTTTTAAAAACATTCACAACTCTTCCGAAATTCCCTTCCGGTATTTTCTTGTTCCAGAGTCCGTAATACCACCTTGCAAGTTCGTTTGCTTTCGGGTTTTTGTTTTTCTCTTTTTCTTCTTCTTCCTGAACCTTCAAAGCTACCTTGTTTCTCAGATCTATTAACTTCCTTACGGCTCTTTGTTTTTTCTTTACATCTCCTTTTAATAGCTCAATTATTGTATCAAGCTCTTTAAGGATTGTTTTTAGCCTCATGCTGAAGCCTCCTTACTTTATGCCAAACGCTTCTGTAAGAGCGCTGAAGTTTTTGGGCTATTTCAACCATATCCTTTTTGCTTAGCTTTCCTTTTTTCCTGAGTTCCCTTTTTAGAAACTCTTCTTCTTCCTTTGCCCATTTCTTTTGGGTTTTCTGGGGCGGGAGAGGAGAGGCTTTCCTCCTTTCTCTGCACTTTTCAGAGCAATAAACCTGCTCCGGTCTGAAGGGGATAAACTCTTTCCCGCAGGTTTGGCACTTCCTTTTACGAACATACTTTTCCCATTCCGTGCCAAATTCGGGAAAGGCGAAAATGGAAGGGTCTGAGCGAACTTTTATAAGGCTATTGGCTCTCAGCTGTGAAGCTATAAAGCTCGTTACTCTGTCTTTTACTACTTTCTTTGAGAATATCCCTTCCCAATCTTTGTAGAGTTCCTCGGTAAGTTCCCATATTTGAAAGACTTTAAGTTTATAAGCTTTTTCAAAGATGTCAGCGTAAAGCATCATAGGACACCTTCCTTGACTTTCAGAAGGAGAGCTTTAAGGGTTTTCTTGTCCAGCCTGTTTATTTGGGCTTTCTTTGCAAGGTAGAGGGCAAAATCAACATCTAGGGTCGTAGCACCTAATGAGTTTATAACTTCCATAAAGTTTTTCGGGAGTTCTATTTCGTATCTTTGGGCAAGCGCTTTTACGGTTTTTTCAGTCATCTTCGGAATTCTGCGTTTTATCTTCACTCTTTCGTAGAGCGAGTGAGAGCCTTTCAGGTATCCCTCTAAGCTTTCATCTCCCACAAAGAGATAGCAGGCGGAAACATGAGGATTTTCTGAGAGATCTTTGAGGAAGGAAAGGATTGTAGGTTTTGAGGCCACCGCTTGAAATTCATCGAGGATGAATACCGGTGTAAGGAGCCCCTTAGATGCTATTACTCTTTCAAGAAGTTTTAAATTATCGAGAAAGTTTCTCATAGGCCCTATTCCCATGGCGTAAAGGAAGTCTTTTAGGAGTCTTGGCGCTGTAAGGCTTCCATCTCCTGCCACTTTAACGTAAAAGACTTGAGGCTTTTCTTTTGCTACTTGCCTAGATGCTATTGTTTTCCCCACTCCCCAATCTGCAAATATAGCTCCGTGAACGGGAAAGTTTCTCTCAAGAGAATTGTTAATCACTGCATCAACTGCAAGTGATATAATTTCATATGCGTGAGTTTTGATTTCTTTCATTCTCTTTCACCTCCTTTTCCCAGAATTTTTAAAAAGTCGATATCTGCAAGAGGGTCTTCTTCTCTGATAAGCTCGTCGTTTAAATCCTGAGTATCTTGAGGTTTAACCTCATTAAGTTCTTTCTTGATTTCTTCAACCTGAAAGACCAGCTGTTTTTCTTTTCTCTTGAGTCTTCTCTGCTTATTTTTGAGTGTCCTTTCTTCGGTTTCAATGTCCGATAAGGACCTTGAAATCTTGACTGCGTATCCCAGGAACCTCCCATCCGGGAGATAGACCTCAGCCTTTGTGTTATTGAAGGGGTCTATTTTGAGAACGACTTTTCCCTGATACTCGGTAGGAAGACTGTAGGTTTTTCCTTCCCATTTGATGATGCCATTTCTCAGAGTTCTTTCCTCTTCAATAAGGAAGGCTTTTCTTAAAGTATCTGTATCAATACTTCTGTAATCTACCTGTGAGTATTCAAAAAGCTCGGCAGGAATAACCGATTCTTCTATGTGAGCGTATTTATGTTCCGAGAGATTGTAATTTCTTATTGCCTGTCTTAAAAAGTCGTCAATTTCTCCGCCTTCATAAACAAACTGGTAAGCTTTTATATCTTTGTTTATTCTTTCTATGAGTGCCTGCCATGGCCTGTAAGCTTTTCTTTTTACCTGCTCTATGTTCAGTCTGTTTATTACTTTCTCTAAATACTTTGCAGTAAGGTTTTTTGCATTGTCAGTTTTTATCTTCCTCGGAATTCCGTAAGTGGTAAAAATTTCAAACAGAAATTCCGCAACATCTAAAGAGCTGAAAGCGTTTTTGTCTGTAGTTCCTCCTTTCTCCTTTTTCAGTGTTGCCCTAAAACCGAGGATAAATCCTGAGAACAGATCCGCAGCTAGGAGAACTGAGTATTGTTTTCCCGCTATTGTCATATCCGTTCCGTCTATTTCTACAAGGGCTGTTTCTCTTTCTATAAAACCTTTTGGTAGTGGTTTGTGGCTCGTATGCTTTGGGTCAATAAGGGAAAGGTATTTTTCCACAGAACCGAACTCAGAGTTTATAAACAGGTTTATAAACTCATACCACTTGCTTTTTCCAAGCACGGGAAGACCTGCTTTCTGGACTTCGGGAAGGGAGTAAAAGATTTTCTTTACGGTTGAGTATGGAATTCTGTAAACCTTACCCTTTTTTTCCACGGTTTTGAGAAGTAGTTCTTTGAGTTTTCTGTCTAATCCAATAGCTTTGACTTTTTCATAGAGTTCCATGTCAGGAGAAAGCTTTCTCTGCTTTTTGGGTTTGTAATTGATTACGTGATATACCTTAAAGTAGTTGATGTTTAAAATTTTTGAAATCTCTTTGACCGTGTATCCCTGTTTGTAAAGAGAAAGAATAAGGGAACGAATCTCAGGGCTTATAGCCATATTTCACACCTCGTCTTCCCAGTATTCGTAGGAACGGATTCTGAATTGAGCGTGTGCATAAGCGTAAGCTATTTGCCACTTTTTCCAGAGCTGGGAATTGGGAAGAGTTTCGAGGTCATGGTATATTTCGGAGAGTATTTCTTTTGCCTTTTTTCTTCCGAACTTATCTATAATCCAGAGGATGTGTGCTTTAATCTGGTCTTTGTTTCTTCTGAGTTCTTCTTCGGGAGTTTGAGGTTTTAGAGTTTTGTCTTCATGGGGTCCCTTTGGTCCTCTTTTCTTTTCTTCTTTTTGCTCCTCTTCTCCAAAATCTGCCATTTTAGCTATCTGCTCATCTGTAAAGTGAAGGTAAACGGGAGTGCCGTCCGAGAAAAGTGGAGAGGCCTCCTTTAACTTCTTAGATTGATATTCGTTCCATAAAGAGATTGCGAAAGTTTCTACTCCTGCAGGTCTTTTACCTTCTTGAATTACTTGAGCTTTTAAGGTTTCTTCAAACTGCTTTAGATTTTCAAACTCTTCAAGC
>DQVZ01000135.1 GCA_015661465.1 Aquifex aeolicus | reverse complement strand
AGTAATTTCCTCGGGTCTGTGTTTTTCTTTTCTTCTGCCAATAGTTTTCTCAGGGTTGCTATAAAAGCCAATCTTAAATCCGTATCCGTATTTATCTTATTTATTCCCAACTCCACTGCTTTTTTAACATCTTCCTCAGGCAGGCCTGTGGCTCCTGCGATTTCTCCTCCGTATTTATTTATTTCTTCAATGTATTCGGGATATACACCGCTTGCACCGTGAAGAACTAAAGCAATACCGGTGAGTTCTTTTACCTTTTTTAGTCTCTCAAAATCCAGTGTAGGTTTTCCTTTAAATTTGAAAACACCGTGAACTGTTCCTACGGCAGGGGCCAAAGCATCAACACCCGTTTTATCAACGAATTCCTTAGCTTCTTCGGGATTTACTAAGACCTTTTCCCGTGATACAACGTTATCTTCTATACCTTCTAACTTCCCGAGTTCCGCTTCAACGGCAATTCCGAGGGGTGCACAGATAGAAACAACTTCTTTCGTAATTTTCAAGTTTTCCTCAAAGGGTTTATCGGAATAATCTATCATCACTGAAGTATAACCATGTCTTACCGCAAGGAGAATACTCTCCAAATTCTTACCGTGGTCAAGGTGAAGAGCAAAGGGTATAGAATATTTGTCCTTAACCGCGTGAACCATACCGGCTAAATACTCAATTCCCGTATACTTTAAAGCACTTTCCGTTGTTTGAATAAAAACCGGTGCCTCTTCTTCTTCGGCGGCTTCAAGAATTGCTCTTAGAAACTCCATGTTGTTAAAGTTAAAAGCTCCTATTGCGAAATTGTGTTCGTTTGCAACTTCCAGCAATACCTTACCACTGACGAGAGGCATACTTAATAAAATAATTTTAAAGTTAAATTAGAACTTATGATTAATAGACGGAAAACCAGACAGATAAAAGTGGGAAACGTAAAGATAGGAGGGAATTCACCTATAGTTGTTCAGTCAATGACTTCTACTAAAACCCACAATGTTGAAGCTACTTTAGAGCAGATAGACAGATTGTATAAAGCCGGTTGTGAGATTGTAAGAGTTGCCGTTCCTCACAAAGAGGATGTGGAAGCTCTTGAGGAAATAGTAAAAAAAAGTCCTGTACCTATAATAGCGGATATACATTTTGCTCCTTCCTATGCTTTTCTTTCCATGGAAAAAGGCGTACAAGGTATAAGGATAAATCCCGGAAATATCGGAAAAGAGGAAATAGTGAAGGAAATAGTAGAAGAAGCGAAGATAAAAGGCGTTGCCATAAGAATAGGAGTAAATTCAGGGTCGCTGGAAAAGGATTTATTGGAAAAGTACGGCTACCCATCTGCGGAAGCTTTAGCGGAAAGTGCCCTGCGTTGGTCTGAAAAATTTGAAAAGTGGGGTTTTACAAACTACAAGGTGTCTATAAAGGGTTCTGACGTTCTTCAGAACGTAAAAGCTAACTTGATATTTGCCGAAAGAACCGATGTCCCTTTACATATAGGTATAACTGAAGCGGGAATGGGAACAAAGGGGATTATTAAATCTTCTGTAGGAATAGGGATTTTGCTGTACCTCGGTATAGGAGACACCGTAAGGGTTTCTCTAACCGATGACCCGGTAGTTGAGGTAGAAACAGCTTATGAGATTCTAAAGGCGTTGGGACTCAGGAGAAGAGGTGTGGAAATAGTAGCCTGTCCCACTTGCGGGCGGATAGAGGTAGATTTACCCAAGGTTGTAAAAGAAGTGCAGGAAAAACTCGCAAATATAACAACTCCGTTAAAGGTTGCTGTTATGGGGTGCGTGGTAAACGCAATAGGGGAAGCCCGTGAAGCGGATATAGGGCTTGCTTGTGGAAGAGGTTTTGCATGGTTGTTTAAAAAAGGAAAACCTATAAAGAGAGT
>DQVZ01000277.1 GCA_015661465.1 Aquifex aeolicus | reverse complement strand
TCTATTCTTCCTTCGGGGGATATTACATAAAGAACTGCTTCGGGTTTTGTCCTTACCCTATGTATATCCACGTATCCGTAGGCCACAACTCTGTCATTTTCTTTTACAATATAAAAAGTAACAAAACGAGTATTCAACTTAACCCTTGAAAGTTTTTCTACTTCCTTTACTTCCTTCTCCGATAGAATTATATCTTTAATCTCTATGATTGCGGAAGGAAAAATATTTTTTAGAATCTCTTCAGGTTTAGTTATATCTTTTCCATATAAAAAAAATATAAAAAAAACTAGGTGGAAAAACGAAATAAGCGGAATTTTTGCCATTCTCACCTCCGAGTAGTAGATTACAATCTTTCATTAACACTTTTGAGAATTTTGTTTAATTTCAACAATAATATATCCGTGCTTTTTGTCAACCTTAAATCCTACTTCTTTGGCTATTTCCAGAAGTTTATTACTTTCTACAGGAATAGCGAAGAGAAGTTTTACCTCATCTGCAAGTATTCTCTTTTTAAATTTTCCCAATATACATAACCAGCCTTTTATATACTCTTTTATCCATGCATCGGAATACATTTTCTTACCTCCTACAAATATACTCACCTCCCTCCCCCTCGCCCCTCGCAGGGTCAGAACATCCACGCAATAGCGGCTCTGTACACGTCATAATCCTTTTTATCTTTGTAATCTTCTCTTACGTAATCTACCTTTAAAGAAACAAGTGGATGTGGTTTATAGGATATACCAAAGTTATATATATTTACTTCAGAACCTTTGGGTTTAGAGTATCCGGTTGGCACCGAGGCATGGGTATCGTAATTTTCATACATTCCAAATACGTAAAGCTCGTGCTCTGTATCAAAATGTCTTAGGATATTGTAAGCTACTTGGAAATAAAAACCTTGTGTTCTCTTCGGGAAAACATTTTCTTTCTCTTCTGTAGATAATTCTTTTGTTATTTTTTCCGCATCCTTTGTATTCATATAAACACCTACAAATCTTATATCGAAACCTGCATGTTGCCACCAAAAATGGGGAGAGAATAAATATATTGTTCCTAAATTATTACCTCTTTCATCTTGAACGCCCGATATAAACGTAGAAGCTCCTATATTTAGGTTTCCCGCAAACTTAAAATCAATCCTACCTGTAATTGCAAGAGAATCTGCCAGAGCTTCTGAACCCCTTTGTCTTAACTCCTTTAAAGGGGCACTCGGCTTAAATTTACCTTTTTCTGCCTTCATACCGTTCATTAGGTATACCCTGTAAGAAAGTGTTTGGGTTTCGCCGTAGATACCTATTCCGTTCTCGTACCAAGCGGTTGGTATTATATACCTCTCTAAATACGGTTTTTGAACTGTGACATAGGTCGGTGGTTCATGTAGTTCGTTAACTATTCCTACGGGAACAAGTAACATTCCCCCTCTTATTCCGAAAGCGGGAGAAAAATTGTAGTCAAGGTAAGCGAATTCTATGGCCAGATATCCGTAGTCATCTCCCTTTACAAAGGCGTGTTCTAATTCGATTTCGGAATTAAATTTCAATTTCTTTGTAAAGGAATAACCAAAATATAGTATGAATCGATATAAATCTAACTCTGATTTGGGTTCCTTATTCGGATAATTTTCATAGATTAACTCACCATAACCCCCTATAGATACACCTTTTTCTAATTGATAAACTTTAGAAGCCGCCGGACCGAGTCCTGCATATC
>DQVZ01000303.1 GCA_015661465.1 Aquifex aeolicus | reverse complement strand
CCGAAAATCGCCGCTACAATAGTAGCGATAAAAGCAACGTATAAACCGTGAATAGGAGGCATTCCGGCAAGCATAGAATACGCCATAGATTGTGGGACGTAAACTGCTGCAACAGTTACACCAGCAATTACATCCCTTAAAAACTTTTCTTTATTGTAATTTTTAAACCATATTATGAAAGGAAATTTGAGACTAAAGGAAATGCTAATACTCGGTATATCCTCGGTTTTTTTCATGACACAAATATTTTAAAAACATTTATGATTTTTCTTATATAAGAATAAATTAAGTATATATATGAAATCACTTATAATTGGGGGGCCTACCGCCGTAGGTAAATCGGACTTAGCCTGTTTAGTTGCAAAAGCATTAAACGGAGAAATAATAAGTGCGGATAGCATGGCGGTATACAAATTTATGGATATAGGAACCGCTAAGCCACTCGAATGTATGAAGGAAATTCCTCATTATTTGATAAATGTTGTAGAACCCGGAGGATACTTTGATGCAAAAATATTTGAAGAAGAGGCTAAAGAGTTAATTGAGGAGATAAGCGGGAAAGGTAAAGTCCCTATAGTAGTCGGAGGGACTTATTTATACATTCAAGCTTTACTTTACGGTATAGATGAAACCCCAAAGCCGGATTGGAATTTAAGGGAAAAACTTTACAGAATAGCGGAAAAAAAGGGGAATGAATTTCTGTATGAAAAATTGAAAATTGTGGACAATAAATATGCAAAAAAGATACATAAGAACGACATCAGGAGGATTGTAAGGGCTTTAGAGGTTTTCATCAACACAGGCAAACCTTTTTCATCTTTCCACAAATGGGAAAAGCCGAAACTCGATTTTGTGGGTATATATCTTAAAAGAGATACTAAAAACCTTTATAGGAGAATAGAAGAGCGTATAAGAGATATGGTCAAAAAAGGTCTTTTAGAAGAAATTAAAAAATTACTTGAGATGGGTTATGAAAATTTTCTCACCTCCGGTCAAGCTATAGATTACAAAGAATTTGTTCCCTGTGTAAAGGGAGAGAAAGAATTAGAAGAATGTATACAGGAAGCTGTTAAAAATACAAAACAGCAAGCAAAAAGACAGATAAGGTGGTTCAGGAAACAGGGATGGTATGAAATAAATTTAGACGAAGTAAACTTAGAAGAGGCTTGTAAAAAAATCGTAGATATTTATAAATCAAGCGTTCAAAACAACTCAAGTAAGTAAATGATTTTTAACATATCTTTTTTATAAGCTTCTTATAAATTTTTTATAAAGGAGGTGGTAGGATGGCAGAGCAACAAGAAACCAAGATGCCTACAAGGGAAGAAGTTGAAGCAGTTCTTGATGAAATCAGACCGGCGCTCAGATTTGACGGTGGTGATGTTGAATTGGTTGATGTTCAAGAAGATGGTACCGTATTGGTAAGGTTAGTAGGTGCATGTTCAGGTTGTGGAATGTCCGTACTAACACTTAAAGCCGGAATAGAAAGAGTTTTAAAACAGAAATTCCCTCAAATAAAAGAAGTAAAAGATATAAACATGGACATGCCAATGACCTTTGGCTTTTAAGTTCCTTCCCTTTTCTTCCATCTTGTTCCTGCAGGAGTATCTTCGAGTAT
>DQVZ01000141.1 GCA_015661465.1 Aquifex aeolicus | reverse complement strand
GAAGCCCCGTATCTCTAATGCGGGGTAGGTCACATGAGGAAATTACTTCTATACCGTAGGGGAGGTTTAGGAGATACCCTGCTTACCTTTCCTATCTTGGAAATCTTCAAAAAAAGGGGATTTTACACTGTAGCCGTGGGCAACACTGATTACTTTGCTATTGCTTATGAAGCCGGTTTTGCGGATAAAATTCTATCGGAAATTGTGGAAGAGGACTTTGATGAAAAGATAATAATGTCCCTAGATGGAAATATAAAACCCTTTCCGAAGGAAAGGAAATGGATAGTTGATTATTATTTGGAGTCTTTAAAATTACCTAAAGAATTTTCTCTGGAACTTCCTATAGAACCTTTTCTGTCATCTCCTCTAGAGGGAAAAGTAGTGATTCATCCTTCAAGTGGTTCTCCCAAGAAAAATCCTCCTATTGAGTTTTTCATGAAATTAAAAGATTTTCTGGAAAGTAAAGGGGAAGAATACGTATTCCTACTCGGGGAAGCTGAAGAATACCTAAAGGAAACCTTAAAACCTAACTTTTTCAGCTTATCACCTTTGGAAATAGCAAAACATTTAAAACACGCAAAACTTTATATAGGTTTAGACAGCGGCATATCGCATTTGTCTTCTTATCTCGGGATTCCGAGCTTAGTTATTTATGGCCCAACCGATCCTGTAGTCTGGAGACCCATAGGAAAAATGGTTATTCAAGTATCCTTGGGTCTCGACTGTTCACCTTGTTTTCCGAATACTTGTTCAGAAAGACCGTGTCTTACAGGTGAAAAACTTTTTAAAAAAGTAATTTGTGCTGTCGAAATGATGTTAACATAAAAATGAAAGTTATAATTTTCGTCGGTAAATTCGGGCATAAATTTTTAATTACGTAAGATATATTTTAACTCTTTAATCTCATAAAAACACCACCATATTATCTCTGTGAATAACCTCATCTTTCGTAGTCTTAAGGAGTTGTCTCACCTCTTTTGTTTTCTTTCCTTTAATTTTTTCGATATCTTCTGAGGAAAAATTTACCTTTCCCTTGCCTATTATTAATCCTTTCTCATCTACTATGCCTACAATATCTCCTTTTCTGAAGCTACCTTCGACCCCTTTTACTCCTGCAGGTAGTAAGCTTTTTCCTTCTTTTAAAGCCTTTACCGCTCCGTCGTCAATTACCACAAGACCTTTAGGTTCTTCTAAAGTTGCAATTACCTTTAACGCGTTTCTTAACTTTCTCTTGGACGGTTTAAATAAAGTTCCTTTTGTTTTCAAATTACTCAAATTTAGTATATTTTCATCTTTTCCTGTGATAATTACAGGGATGTTAAGAGTTGTAGCAAGCCTTGTTGCTTCCAATTTACTTCTCATTCCTCCCGTGCCGAAATTTGTTCCTGTACCTTTGACATATTTGAATGCCTCTTCCACGTTTTCAACAAGCGGAATTATCTCATCTGCTTCATTTCTCAACCCGCTGGCACTTGAAAAGATTACAAGTAGATTAGCATTTACCATAAATGAAACGTATACAGCTAAAAAGTCATTATCTCCGAAAACGAGCTCACTTACCGCTACAGCATCGTTTTCATTAATGATAGGTACTATACCGAGTTCAAGGAGTTTATTTATCGTATTTTTAGCGTTAATAAATCTATCTTTGTTTTTGGCCAAAAAAACTTCTCTGGTAAGGAGAACCTGCCCGACATTAAGTCCATAGTTGGAGAAAACCGTATCGTAAAGGTGCATGAGGTACGCCTGTCCTACTGCAGATAGTGCCTGTTTCAGGATAAGGTCTTTCGGTTTCTCTTTTATACCCAACCTTTTAGCTCCCGAAAGAACAGCTCCGGAAGAAACTATAAGAACTTCATGTCCCGATTTTTTTAACTTTTTGACTCCTTCTCCTAGTTTAGATAAGAAATTTAGGTCTATGTCTCCATCCTCGGTTTGCAAAAGATTAGAGCCTATCTTGAAAACAATTCTCATAAAAATATATCTTTATTCTATTACGTATTAATTTTTGCCACTTTTTTACTTCGTGAATATAACAGCAGAGGAATATGAAAACCTCGTACACCTTTTAAAATAAAGTATGTGATAAAAATATACGTAAATACTTTTAAAGGTTTCGAGGAGATAGATAAAGATAAATTGGAGAACTTTCTCGGAAAGTATATTATCTGGTTTGACCTTTTTAATCCCTCCGAAGAAGAACTTGAATTTGTGAAGGAAAAGATAAACTTTAGAATGCCTCCGAAGGAAATCCTCGGAGATATTGAGATAAGCTCAAAGTATATTGAAGAAAAGGATTATCTGGAGATAACTCTTTCCTTTGTTATTCAACAAAAGGATGAGATACTAGTAGAGCCCGTAGTTTTCTATATAAAGGAGAAATTCTTCGTTACCGTAAGGTATAGGGATATCCCATCGTTAATGATTTTCAAGAATAGAGCTAACTTTCAAAAGGAGTTTTATCAATTTCCGGAAAGTCTCTTTGCGGAAATTCTCGGAATAGAGGTAGATCGAATAGGTGATAGGTTGGAAGTCCTGGGTAACAAAATAAAAGATATCTGGAGACAGATATTTACGGAACAATCAGAGGAAATGATAAGGGGGTTAGCTTTTTACGATGAACTAAACATAACACTTAGGGAAAGTATTAACGAAAAACTAAGAATTATTTCCAAAGCTTTAAAAAGTCCTTTAATAAATGCCCACACCAAAAAAGATCTCAGAATTATTTACGATGACCTTGTGACTTTGCTTGATTACACGGCATTTTATATGGAAAAAATTGACAGCATTCAAAATTCCCTCCTAGGTCTTATTACAATACGCCAAAATGAAGCGGTAAAAGTTTTCACAGTTCTCGCTACCATATTTCTGCCCGCTACTCTGATTGCAAGTATTTTCGGTATGAACTTTAAACATATGCCCGAGTTAGACTGGAAATACGGGTATCCCTACTCCCTATTCCTGATGGTATTCACTACTATAGTCCTCCTTCTATGGGTAAGGAGAAGAGGATGGCTCTAAAAAGGAGATTCTACGTAGAGGATGCTATTCTCATATTTACAGTTTTTGCGACGTTTATGTATCCCTTTATAATTACTTTTTTTATTCTTTACCAAGAAGGTATTAAAGATAAAGTGGCTCAGAACATCTTAGATAGAGTTGTTAATATTTTTCTTTCCTTGGATTGCAAAGATAGATTTGTTGAAGTAGTTCCTTACATATATTTCCCAATGGTAAGTGAGGAGTATATGAAAAGTTTAAAGGAAATATGTTCCAAAACATCGGGCAAAATGGTACTAACCAAAACACTTAAGAAAGAAAATGAAGAGTTAGTTTATATACTGCGTATAAACGGGGGTTCCTTAAAACTTGTAGGAAGATGGGAGAATGATAAAGATTTTAGAATTATCCTTATAGACTATGATTAAAGGAATAGATATAGGAGGAACCTTTATAAAGGTTTTTTGGCAAAACGGAAAAAAAGAGAAACACTATATAAGAGACTTAAAAAAAGATAAAAGAAAACTTATTAGCAAGATTAAGGAAGTAATAACGGAAGGAAGTCCTTCAGGAGTTGGTATTGCAGTTGCAGGATTTACTTCTCTGGACGGAAAAGTTTTTACTTCTCCCAATATTCCTGTATTGAACGGTATAGACTTTAAGGAAATTTTAGAAGACTTAGATATTCCTTTTGTAATAGGAAACGATGCAAGTATGGGAGCTTACGGTGAATGGTACTTTGACCACAGGGATAGCGAAGTTTTACTACTTGTAGCCATAGGAACAGGGTTGGGTGCAGGTTTAGTTTATGGAGGGGAAATATTTTGGGGAGCATGCGGTAGTGCCCTTGAACTCGGACACCATATAATTGAAAAGGATGGCGAGTTATGCAATTGCGGACGAAATGGATGCTGGGAAGCTTATTGTTCATCTTACGGTATTGAAAGAGCTTACAGTAAACTGAAAGGAGAGCGTATAAAAGATTACGAGGTAGCCCAAAGGGCAAAAGAGGGAGAAAAAGAAGCTGTAGAAGTGGTCAATATATTTAAGAAGTACCTTTTGTTGGGTTTGATGAATGTCCTTCATATATTTAATCCCGATAAGGTAGTTCTCGCCGGAGGTGTAATAAAGAGTTTTCAAGAGTTTTTAAAGGATTTACCTGAAAAGGTAAAGGGCATGGCCGAGGAGTTGCCAGCTTCCTGCACAAATATCGTATTTTCTACAGAGGGTGAGTTTATGGGGGCAAGGGGAGCCCTGGCTTACGCCTTGAAAAAACTTTTGCACGCGTGATTATCGAATATAGAAAGAAGAAAGGAAGTGATAAGTGGCATTTCTGTACAAAATGTCCCAACTATCCTACAGAAGATTACGAATCGTGGTGCGGAGCTACAAGGCCTTCAGGAGGAAAGATGTGTGAGGAATGTATACTCCTTGAAAAGTCTAATGAAAAAGACTGCAAGCCTAAGATATGTTAAAACCGCTCTTACTCCCTCTTTTTCCTTATTACTTGTTATCGAGAAAGGGTTTATAAGGAAAAGTTATCTACTGAAAAACCCTTCAGATGTTGTTTGGAAAGAATTTGAAGCTTACTTTTTTCAGAGGGGAGATGTAGAAGTAGATTTAGACACTCTTTCATTGGAAGGTATAAATTCCGATTGTCTAAAAGTTTACAGATTTTTAAAGGAAAATATTTCTTTCGGGGAAGTTGTTACCTACAGTGAACTTGGGAAAATTTCGGGCTTTTCGCCGAGATTTGTTGGATTTTGTATGAGGATAAATCCCTTTCCTGTAATAATTCCATGCCATAGAGTAATAGCAAAAACTGGATTGGGAGGATACTCAGCAGGAGTGGAGTTAAAGAAAGAGCTGTTAAAACATGAAGGGATATTATCTTAATCTTTCGTATATTTCTTTAGGTACTGAAACAATTTTTCCTTTTTTGACTACACAGTGTTTAGTTTTTGCTAGGCATATTAACTCTTCTTTCTTGAAAACTTTATAGGAAAAGGTAAAGGTAAACCTGGTGAGTTCCTCTAAATTCATATGTATTTCAAAGATATCGTCGTAAAAAAGTGGCTTCTTATATTCACAACTTGCATTCAGAAGAACTACTTCCATGCCCAAACTTCTTAATTTGCTGTAGGGAAATCCTTTTTCCCTTAAAAACTCTCCTCTTGCTTCTTCAAAATATCTAAAGTAGTTGGAATGGTGAACCACTCCCTGAGCATCAGTTTCGTAAAATTGTACTCTCCTTATGTATATGAAGGACATAATGTCTATGATAATCTCCTATGATCTCTAAAGTAGAATTTTCAATATAAAAACTATGATTTGATGGAAGAGTATAAAAGCCGAAACGAGTACGTATAAATGGGTAATTTTGTTACATTTCCTTAAACATATATAAAAAACTCCTAAGAAAAGAAAAGGAGTTATAAGCGTATTTGCAATGTTTATAAATTTACTTTCTCTTAATCTTTTTTCCCTTAATCCTTTTTTCTCAAACTGTCTTACGTTTAATAGATATTTTTCAAACTGAATGACAAAGATTTTCTCTTCTTCCGTAATAACCGTTCCCCTGGTAAACTCAAAAAGCCCGTTGCCTTTGTACTCGAGGCCTTTTGCAAGAATAGTTATTTCTCCAAATTTAAAAAAGATATTTCTAAGTTTATTTCCAGTTCTCCCTTCTGCGTGGATAACTACTCCGCCTAAATTTATAAAAGTCTTAGGCGGTATTTCTTTGAAAAAGCTCTCCTGAAACTT
>DQVZ01000284.1 GCA_015661465.1 Aquifex aeolicus | reverse complement strand
TTCTCCAATAACATCTTTACATTAAATCTAGGCTAAATATAATTACAACAAATACACTAAGATTTAAGCAGGAGGAGAGAATATGTTTGATGTTAAGCAGGAAGATATAATTGCAAAAAGCGTTAAGATAGAACCTATCGGTCAGCCGGAAAGATGTCACGATGCTGAAAATTCAAAATTTTGGTGCTTAAAGGTAAAGATAATTTTCGATAATGGAGAAGAAAGAGAGTACGTAATGCGCGGCTACAGTGAAATAAAGGAGTTAGAAAACTTTCTAAATAATAAAAAGAACCTACAGGATATCCTGAACCATGCTTACGTTCTTTTGAAAAACGGGGAAATAAGGGTTTACTACCCGACTGTAGAAGAACTTTCGGAAAAATATAAGGAAAAGAAACCGAAAAGAGATAGGGCTAAAAAAGCTAAATGAACTGCCCCGCATAACAAATGCGCGGTTTTAAACAATAAAAACTCATAAACCATAGTGGGCTGCGATTGCTGCAGATAGTGCTAAAACTATATCTTCCATAGGCTTTTCTCCTTCTATCTCAAAATCGTATTCACCTCTTGCGAGTTTTTCTTCAAGAAAATTAACACCAAAATCTCCTTTTAGGAAATCCGGGTCTCTTACGATTTCTCTGTAAAGAGGGATATTTGTGGGAACACCTCTTACCACAAACTCGTCAAGAGCCCTCCTAGACCTTGCCACTGCTTTTTCCCATGTAAGAGCCCAAACGGTCATTTTAGCAATCATTGAGTCGTAGTACGGAGGTATTATGTAATCTTTGTATACAGAGGCATCTATTCTAACACCTGGTCCTCCAGGAGAATAATAGGATGTTATCTTTCCAGGGGCAGGGACAAAGTTCTTTTTAGGGTCTTCTGCGTTTATACGAAACTCTATGGCATAACCTCTGAAAGTTATATCACTCTGTAAAAAAGGCAATGGTTCTCCTGCCGCTATTCTTATCATCATCTCAACTATATCTATACCGGTAATGGTTTCGGTAATTGTGTGTTCAACCTGGAGTCTTGTATTCATTTCAATGAAGTAGTATTCACCCGTTTTTAGGTCTACTAAGAACTCTAAAGTTCCGGCATTTTCATACCCGACTTTAGTAAGTGCCCTTACAGCATTTCCGAGGATTTTCATTCTGAGCTCTCTGGGAAGCGCAGGAGATGGAGCTATCTCGATTAATTTCTGGTGTCTACGTTGTATTGAACAGTCCCTTTCACCTAAATGGATAATATTTCCGTATTTATCACCTAAAACTTGAACCTCTATGTGTTTCGGGTTTTCGAGATATTTTTCTATGAATAAATCACCTTTACCGAAGAAGGTTTCAGCTTCTCTGTATGCACTTTCAAAGGCCTTCTCCAATTCATCTTCACTTTTTACAACTCTCATACCTCTTCCACCGCCACCGTAAGCGGCTTTAAGCATTATCGGATATCCGATTTCCTTTGCAGCGAGTTTGGCATCTTCAAGGGTCTTTACCGGCTCTTCGGTACCTGGGATTATAGGAAGACCTGCTTCCTTCATAACATTTTTAGCCTTTACCTTGTCCCCAAAGATTTCTATTTGCTTGGGTGTGGGCCCTATAAAGGTAATTCCTTTTCTCAGGCAGTATCTTGCAAAATCCGCGTTTTCTGCCAGAAATCCGTATCCCGGGTGGATTGCCTCAGCACCTACCTGTTTTGCAAGGTCAACTATTTTTACATAATCGAGGTATGCCCTTATCGGGTCTCCAGTTATAAGATAGGCTTCATCTGCCTTCTTTACGTGAAGGGAACGAACATCCGCTTCCGAGTATATTGCAACAGTTTTTATTCCCAGTTCTTTACAAGCGCGAATTATTCTTACCGCAACTTCTCCGCGGTTTGCTATTAAAACTTTCTTAAACATAATAAACTCATTTTATACCTGCAGGTGGATGAAGATACAAAAGAAAAAGGAATTGCTTACCTAAAATTATTTGTATTAAAATATTTATTCGCCCTAATTTAGACTTAAAACGGAGGTACAGGGAAAGATGGTTTTACCTAAGGAAGTTAAGTGGAATCTCATAAAGGAATATCAAAGGCACGAGCGAGATACGGGCTCTCCCGAGGTACAAATAGCAATTTTGACTGAAAGGATAAATAGATTAACGGAGCATTTAAAGAAACATAAAAAAGATATACACTCCAGAAGAGGGCTTATCGGAATGGTGAACAAGAGGAGAAAACTCCTTGAATACCTTAGGGAAAAAGATTACGCGAAATACCTCGAAGTAGTTCAGAAATTGAATCTCAAGGTTAGATAAGGATGAGTGTGGAGGAAAAGGCGAAAATAGGCAACTCGGAAGAGCCCATTATTATCGAAGCAAGAAAATATGCAAAACTAACGGATGGCTCAGTAGTTGTTAAACAGGGAGGGACTGCGGTTCTGGTGACCGCGGTAATGTCCGACGAAAAAAATACGGAAGTGGATTTTACTCCTCTAGCTGTAGATTACAGGGAAAGGGCTTCCGCTTACGGAAAAATTCCGGGAGGATTTTCAAAAAGGGAAGGAAAGCCCACGGATAGAGAAATTCTGGTATCCAGGGTAATAGATAGACCTATAAGGCCTCTTTTCCCCGAAGGCTTTTTCCATGATGTAATAATTACAGCCCTTACTCTATCCGCGGATGATAAATATGACCCCGATGTTCTTGCCATAACCGGCGCTTCGGCAGCGCTGCACATATCTAGAATTCCCTTTGAAGGGCCTATAGCCGGTGTAAGGGTATGTAGAGTAAATGGGGAATTTATAGCAAATCCTACCTACGAACAGAGAAAAGAGGCAGACCTGGATATAGTAATGGCCGGTACAAAAGATGCCATAGTAATGGTTGAGGGGGGAGGAAACGAGATACCCGAAGAAGTCCTTGCAGATGCTTTATTCTTCGGTCTAGATGCTATTAAAGAGGTAATAGAAGCTCAAGAAAGACTGAGGGAAAAAATCGGAGAACCCAAATTCGAATACGAAAAACTTGAACTTCCCAAAGAAATCCTCAAAGCTCTGGAAGAGGAATGTGCACCTAAGATACTGGAAGCTTTTAACATAAAGAATAAAAAAGAGAGGTATGAAACCCTGGACAAAATAGTAGAAGAATTTATAGAAAATCACCAAATACCCGAAGAGCTCCATTTCAACGTAAAATACTTTTACAAAAAACTGGAAAGCAGGTTAATGAGAGAAAAAATCCTCAAGGAAGGAGTAAGGATAGACGGCAGAAAGCCGAACGAGATAAGACCGATATGGATAGAGATTCATCCCTTTGAAAGACCTCACGGAAACGCAATATTTACAAGAGGACAAACACAGGCATATGTGACCGCAACCCTCGGAACACCGGATGAGGCTTTAATAGTTGAAACGATTGCTGAAGGGGAAGTATTCAAAAGATTTATGCTTCACTATAGCATGCCTCCTTTCTCGGTCGGGGAAGCTAAACCTTGGGGACCTCCAAGGAGAAGGGAGATAGGACATGGAGCTCTAGCAGAAAGGGCAATAGAGCCACTCCTTCCTTCTGAAGAAGAATATCCTTTTATAATAAGGGTAGTTTCCGATATTCTCGAATCAAACGGTTCTACATCCATGGCCACTGTATGTGGTGCATCCCTTGCCCTATTTGATGCAGGTGTTCCCATAAAAGGAAATAAACATGTCGCTGGTATAGCTATGGGACTAATTCTCGAAAAGGATAAGTACGTTATCCTCTCAGATATACTCGGAGATGAAGACCACCTAGGAGATATGGACTTCAAGGTGGCGGGAACTAAAGATGGAATAACTTCCATCCAGATGGATATAAAGGTAAAGGGAATTACCAAGGAGATAATGCTAGAAGCTCTAAATCAGGCAAGAGAAGGAAGGATACACATACTCGAAAAGATGTATGAGGCTATTCCTGAACCCAGAAAAGTACCCAATCCCTACACTCCTAAAGTGGAAGTTGTTCAGGTTCCTGAAGAAAAAGCACCTCTGATAATAGGACCCGGTGGTTCTACGGTTAAAAAGATTTACGATGAGACAGGAGTAAAAGTTTGGGTTGGTGAAGCCGGAAGAGTTTACCTTTTCGTATATCCAGGAGGAGACTTAGAAAAAGCCAGAAAAATGGTAGAGGACATAGTAAGGGAAGTGGAAGTAGGAGCGGTATACGAGGGTGTAATTACAAGAGTAGAACCCTATGGAGTTTTTGTTGAGCTATGGCCTGGTAAGATAGGATTACTACACGTTTCCAAGATGGCAGAACCCGTAAGAAGTGCTACCGAAAAGTATAAGGTTGGAGAACAAATAAAGGTTAAAGTCCTTGACCTTGACGAACTCGGAAGACCAAGATTTACAACTATAGGGCTTGAGGAAGAAGAGAAAAAAGAAGATAGAATCAAGATAGGTCAAGTAGTAGAGGGTAAAGTTGTAAGAGTAGAGCCGTACGGAGTCTTTATAGAATATTCCCCTGGAAAAACGGGATTACTTCACGTATCTAAGATGAAGGAAAAAATCAGGGACGCGAGGCAAAAGTTCAAGTTGGGTGATACGCTCAAGGTAAAAGTTATAGAAATAGATGAGCAAGGAAGACCTAGGTTTACCAACAATGTCTAAAGTTATTCTTAAGGTAAAGAGGCTTCCCCATGCTGAGGGTTTACCCTTACCCTCTTACGCTACCCCTTATTCCTCCGGGTTAGATTTAAGGGCTGCCATAGATAAACCTTTAAAGATAAAACCCTTTGAAAGAGTACTTATACCAACCGGGTTAATACTGGAAATCCCTAAAGGGTACGAGGGGCAAGTAAGACCGAGAAGCGGGCTTGCTCTCAAGAAAGGCCTTACTGTTCTTAACGCCCCGGGCACTATAGATGCAGATTATCGAGGAGAAGTAAAAGTAATACTTATTAATCTTGGACGGGAAGAAGTTGTAATAGAAAGGGGTGAAAGAATAGCTCAGCTTGTAATATCTCCAGTTCAGAAGGTTGAAGTAGTTGAAGTGAAGGAAGTTTCTTTAACGGAACGCGGAGAAGGGGGGTTCGGAAGTACAGGTATCAAGTGAGTATTTTCCTTATTTCTTCAATAACCTTTTCAGGGTCCTCCTTATATCTTTTGCCTAAATCTATAGCCCTTTCTTTGGAAACAAATCCCTCTTTTCTCAAAAATTGAAGGAACTGTCTTACATTTGAAGGATTTTTCTTAAATGTTCCTCTGTCAAAGTCTATTACGTAAACTTCTCCCTCAGGATCTATCAGTACGTTTTTATGAATATTAGAAAACTCATCCCTGTTAATTCCAAATTTGTCCAGGAAATAAGCTTTTTCCAAGACACTTTTTAGTACTTTCTTCTTTTCTTCCTCAGAAAGTTTTGCTTTGCCATAGGTAATTCCTTCTATGAACTCGTAAACAAAAAAATCCTCTCCCTTCAATATTATTTGAGGAAACCCTTTTACACCTTTTAGTTGTTCCAAAATTTTGGCTTCTTTTCTAATAGCTTCAATCTTTTCCGGAGATTTTGCAACCTTTATAGCAACTCTTCTTCCGTTAAAGAAACCTACGTAAATTCTACCTCTCCACCCTTTTGCGAATTCCCTTAAATCCTGAACTTTGTCTTTGAATTCGGAAAACCTCATAACTTATATTTAATAAAATGGTTAGAGACATAATAATTTATCCCAACGAAATTTTAACAAGGCCTACCAAAAAAGTTGATGTAATAGATAAGGAAATACAAAATCTGATACAGGATATGTTTGATACTATGTACAATGCCGAAGGAGTAGGCTTAGCGGCAAACCAAATAGGTGTCCCGCTCAGCGTTATGGTAATAGACACATCCCCTAAAGAGGATTCCCCTCCTCTAAAACTTGTACTTATAAATCCGGAAATTACAGAGAGTGAAGGTAAGATAAAGTACAAAGAGGGATGTCTTTCATTTCCTGGACTGAGCGTAGAAGTAGAAAGGTTTAAGAAAATAAAGGTAAAGGCTATAAACGAACACGGGGAACCTGTAGAACTTACCTTGGAAGGATTTCCCGCAATAGTTTTTCAACATGAACTTGACCATCTTCAAGGTATAACTTTCGTAGACCGTCTAAAGAGCTGGAGAAGAAGAATAGCTCTTGAAAAATATAGAAAACTTCTAAAAGAACACCAAAAGGTTTAATGGGGACAAAAGAAGTAATTTGTAAACTTAAAGGGCAGTTTTTTCTCTCCCCCCGAGAGGAAAAATTTTTAAAGTATTTAAAGGAGGAGTTAAACCTTCCCGACAATGTAATTGAAGAAGGAATAAGAGAATGCCTAAAAAGTGTAAACCCATACTTAAGAAGGAATTATCCTATCTTCAGGTGTTTATCAAAAATTCTTGAGATTCATAAACTGAGGTCTCTTTCAAAAGCGAGAAATAATCATCTAAACTGGAGAAAGGTTTTTTATAGAAAAATAGACGCGGTAAAACATCTCTTGAGTACTCAAGAATTCAAAATTCCAAAGAGTGAAGAAGAAGCTGAAGAAATTTTGAGAAGTTTAGAGAAGGAACTTTTTAAAAAACTTTGGAAAGAATTAGATAACGTAGAGAAAAAGAAAATTGTTGCAAAGTATAAAGAGGTGAAGGAAGAAAATGAGGAGTTATTTAAGGAACTTGTAAAACACGAACTCAGAAGAATTTACGAAATTCCCTATCTATCGCTCTACGTAGACTGATTATCCTTCGGTACTTACCTCTGCCATCTCTATCGCTTTCATTAAGGCTTTTGCTTTATTTACAGTTTCTTCCCATTCTTTCTCGGGGATAGAGTCTGCTACAATTCCCGCTCCTGCTTGGACGAATATCTCCCTATCCCTATAGATAGCTGTTCTTATAGCTATTGCCATATCCATGTTTCCTTGAAAGGATATATATCCTACACTTCCCGCATATATTCCCCTTCTTTCATTTTCCAGTTCTTCAATAATCTGCATAGCGCGTACTTTAGGTGCTCCAGATACTGTACCTGCGGGAAACGTAGCCTTTAGAACATCTAAAGCATCAAAATCTTCTTTCAGCAGTCCTACGACATCACTTACAATATGCATAACGTGGGAGTAGCGCTCTACCCTCATAAAGTTCTCAACTTTTACACTTCCAGTTTTTGAAACCCTACCTACATCGTTGCGTGCTAAATCAACGAGCATAATGTGTTCCGCTTTTTCCTTTTCATCGGCAAGGAGCTCCTC
>DQVZ01000253.1 GCA_015661465.1 Aquifex aeolicus | reverse complement strand
GTTCTTTCAATCTTTCCTCAAGTTCTCTTAAGTGTTCCTCTTCAGCTTCATTCTTATTGCTTTACCATATTTACTTTCAAGTTGTCTACTTTTTTTAAACAGGCTCCCGTTACTACTTGACATGGCCGCAAGGATATTGTATATTTAGTTTTCGGCAACGCGGGGTGGAGCAGCCTGGTAGCTCGCCGGGCTCATAACCCGGAGGTCGCGGGTTCAAATCCCGCCCCCGCAACCAGTAAAATCCTCATTTCGATGTTCAAGGTAGGAAAGGTTTCTTATGTGAATACTATACCGTTATTCCACAAATTAAAATCCTTTCCTATAATTGAAGGAGTTCCCTCTAAATTAGTTAAGCTACTCAGAGATGGTGAAATTCAAGCGGGGATAGTTTCATCGGTTGAGTACTTTTTTTTCCCCGAAAAATATCTCATTCTTCCTAATATTTCCATATCTTCAAAAGGAAGTGTTTGTTCGGTAAAACTATTTTCTCATAAGCCTATTGAGGAAATAAAAAACGTTAATATTACGTCTGCTTCATTAACTTCAAGGTATTTACTCTATTACATATTCGAAGAAAAATTTGGCTTTCTTCCAGAAGAAAAAAAATTATCAGATGCGGAAGCTATACTACTAATAGGAGATGAGGCCATGGAAAATGAAAGATATCCTTATGTTTACCCTTATGTTTACGATTTAGGTGAAGAATGGTACAAATTTCATAAACTTCCATTTGTATTTGCCCTTTTTCTGGTAAGAAGAGATGCGGATAAAGATTTTTCCAAAAGGCTATACAAAGAGATAATTGAAAGTTTAAACAGCTTTTTTAAAGAGGCGATAAATAACTTCAAAGAATACAGATTCTATTTTACCAACTGTATTGATTATTCCCTTAAAGAAGAACATTTAAGGTCCCTCGATATATTCTTTGAGTATCTTTCAAAAAAATTTAGAAAGGGAAAACCAAAACTGGAATTTTTAAAGTGATTATCTTTCTCTTTCTCCTCTGATAAATTCTTCAACCATCTTCTTGGCTTGCCAATCAGGATATTGGATAGGAGGATGCTTCATTGTATAAGCACTTATAGAATAGAGAGGTCCAGCAACACCTCTATCCATTGCAAGTTTAGCACATCTTATAGCGTCTATCATTGAACCCGCACTATTTGGAGAATCTTCAACGTCAAGTTTGAGTTCTACATACATAGGTACATCTCCAAAGAGTCTTCCCTCCATTCTTATATAAGCGATTTTTCTATCGTTGAGCCATGGTACCCAGTCTGAAGGTCCTATATGTACGTTTTCCCAACCTAATTCGTAGGGAATTAGTGAGGTTACAGCTTCTGTTTTGGATTTTTTCTTTGTCTTAAGTCTTTCTCTTGCCAGCATGTTTAGGAAGTCGGTATTTCCACCGAAATTGAGCTGATATGTTCTGTCAAGTTTTACTCCTCTATCTACGAAGAGTTGAGTTAATACTCTGTGAACTATAGTAGCTCCAACTTGAGACTTTATATCATCTCCTACAACAGGAATTCCTGCTTCTTCAAACTTCTTAGCCCATTCTGGGTCTGAAACTATAAAGGTAGGCATTGCGTTTATAAATGAAACTCCTGCCCTTAAACATGCTTCAGCGTAAAATCTTGCAGCTTGTTCTGCTCCTACCGGAACATAGTTGATGAGCACATCAGCTTGTGTTTCTTTAAGTACTGCGACAACATCTTCCAATTCATCCTCCTTTTCATCTGCTAAAAGGAAAGTTCTTTCAGGAGGGTAATCTTTCATATGAGGAGCAAATCCGTCGAGAACCTTACCCATTCTTACCTTAACACCCATGTTGGGTACATTCGGTTCAAATACGGCTGTACAGTTAGGGGGGGCAAATATCGCTTCCGATACATCTTTACCTACTTTTCTTGCATCAATATCCCAAGCAGCAACTATTTCAATATCCCAAGGTTTATAACCGCCTATGTCTTCATGCATAAGACCACTTACATCGACAGTACCCTTCTTTTTGTAGTAGTAGATACCCTGTATGAGAGAGCTCGCACAATTACCAACTCCCACAATAGCAACTCTAACCCTCTTTTCTGCCATTCTGCCACCTCCTTCCGTTTTTTACTTTCAAATAATGCGTTCAATAATCTTTATTGTGCTATTATAAAATTATATATCTGATGCATAGGAAGGGCAAACCTTTTAGGGAGGGGCTAAAATATAAAGTTCAAAGAATTTAAATAGAGGAGGTAAAAAATGCTACCTAGGGATTTAATAGATTTGATGAGGGATTTAAATGTTTTTCCCGTAGTAATTTCTACAGTTGATAACAACGGGAATATTCACATCACTTTTATAACTTGGGTATATCCTACGGATGAGAGGACTTTAAGAATCGCTATAAGCTCAAAGGCAAAAACTGCAGAGAATATAAGGCAAACAGGAAGAGTTGCAATTCAGATATTTGCTCCCGACAAAGCTTTAAGTTGTTACGGTACAGCAAAAGAAATCCGCGAGAAAATTGATGATATACCTTTCCCTGTATCCGTATTTGAAATGTCCATAGATACTGTGGAGAATGCACTTTTCCCGGGAGCGACTATTACGGGAATTATTCCTTTTGCACACACAGGGAACGTTTTGAAGATGACTGAACTTGATACAAAGGTTTTAAATGCTTTAAAAGCCTAAATTTAAAAATTAGTGTTTATTAAGGCAGTACTTGCTAATGGACAGTATCGCTTACTAAAATGGGAAGAAAACGTTCAAAATCCGGTAGGTTATAGAGTTTTATTTAGGACAAAAGACGGTAAAGGACTTACTGGAATAGTTGTAGGAAGCGGGGAAGGTAAACCGCAAGGGGAGATTATATCTTTTCCCGATAAGCTTCCTCTTGTTCTTCCTCGCTCTATAGAATTGGTGAAAGATTTAGCTTATCATTATCTTGAACCTCTCGGAAAAATTCTTTGGGACTTTATTCCCTCTATATTTGATTGGTACGAAGAAGAGGTTGTTTCCTTAGCTCCTAGAAGCTTTAAAGGTCTTGATAGGAAGTCCTTAGAAATAGTTGAATACTTAAAAAAGAAAAAGAAAGTAAGATATGAGTTGCTGAAAAAAAGATTTTCCTCAAGTCACCTGAGACTTCTATTGGAACATAAAATTCTAATTAAGAAAAAAGAGTGGATTATTCCGAAAATTGAAGAGGAAATATTCAAACTAAACCTTCCTCTTGAAAAGGCTTTAAACAAAGTAAGATCCGAAGAAAAAAAGGAACTTATACTCTATCTTTACGAAAACCCTTTTGCTACTAAAGAGGAGATGATAAAGAGAGGGTTTAAAATTTCCCATATAAACGATTTAGTAAGGAGAGGTATACTGAAAAAGGAGAAAGAATACAATATCTATACAAAAAATTTTTCAATAAGTCATAAGAGGAAGATACTTGTAAGAAAAAAAGGGAATGAAATAATAAGCGGCTCCTTTGAATTTGTTTTAGAAAGAGTTTTAAAAATAGCAGAAAAAAATGCAGCAACAGGTAAAAATACTTTAATTCTTGTACCGAATAGGGATGAACTCTTCAGCTTAATTTCTCACTTGAGTGGTGAACTGGGAGATAGGATAATCGAGATAAGTTCTCGAATTTCCTCAAAAAAGCTTTACAAAAACTGGTTTAAAGCTTATGAAAAAGGTTATGTATTTTTGGGAAGTTTTAAGGCTGTTCTTCTACCTGTTATGGATTTAGAAAGCATCATTTTCTTCAACGAGTTGTCAAATACACGTTTTCCGGTAAACAACATAGACCTGAGAAGAGTAGCTTATATCCTTTCAAAAAAAACAGGTGCAGAACTTATCTTCGCTACACCTTATTACACCTTAGAGAGTTTCTACTTGCTCGGAAAAAAGCTCTTCAGAAAAGAAGAAGAAAAATTCAAACCTAACGTTCATATCGTAGAAAGAAAAAACGAAATCATTACGGAAGATACCTTCAATTTTCTTAAAAGTATTAAAGAGGACAAGGTTCTATTCGTAGTTTTAAAGCAAGGGTATAGCTATCTATACTGCCCGAGGTGTGAAAGTGTAGCGGAATGTCCGGAATGCGGAACATTTTTAACCTACAGTAAGGAAAAGGAGTTAATCTTCTGTTCCAATAAAAAAAGTCATTACAGAACTCAGGAGAAGTTGTGCCCAAGTTGTGGAAATAGATTAGAAGAAATGGGTTTCGGTATAGAAAGGGCAAAGGAAACTATAGAAAGGCTTTTCGGGAAAAGGGATAATTTCAGTTTTACAACTTTTCCGAGTTGGAAAGAAAGCTGGGAACACGTAATCATACTTAATGCAGATAGTGTGCTTTCTGTCCCGAGTTATAAATCCAAAGAAAAGTTTATAAGTCTAATAGCCTTGGCTTTACGTGTTGCAAAAAAAACTTTATTGATTCAAACAGGCCTACTTTCCAAAGATGAAAAGGAAATCTTAAGACGAAAAAACTTAGAAGCCCTCTACGAAAAGGAGCTCAAAGATAGAGAAAGAAATAACCTTCCTCCTTTTTCCAGATTGGTAGTTATAGAAAGTAAACACGATATTTCCAAAATTTTAAAGGAAAAAGTGAGTGAAAATTTTGGAATGATTTATGACGCTAAAAGGAATTTATGGATTTATATGCTAAGTGCGAAAAGTAGTAATGGTATCCTTAATAAATTAAGAGAGTTGAAAAGAAAAGAAAAAATGAAAATTATTTTGGATTGAAAATAACTTTAACTTTAAGGAGGTGGATTATGGACTTTCTCCAAAGGGATCAAGCTCCTCTTACGGAGGAAGAGTGGGAACAGATTGATAAGACTGTGTACGAAGTAGCAAAAAATACCCTTATAGGACGAAGGTTTATACCTGTGGTGGGTCCTATAGGTGCAGGCCATCAGGTAATTTCCTACGACGTTCTTTACGGTGTTGAACCGGGAATTTGTGAGATAAGGCCCGGACAAGAGTATGAAGTTTGTGAGCCGATAAGGACGGGGATAAGAAAACACGTCCCGATACCCACTTTGTACAAGGAATTTGTAATATCTTGGAGGGACCTACAACATTGGAGACAGTTTAATCTGCCTATAGATACCACCAATGCAGCTGCAGCAGCGAGCGCTCTCGCTGTAGCGGAGGATACTTTAATTATCTTTGGAAATAATGAACTCGGCATTGAGGGATTGCTCACCGCTGAAGGTGT
>DQVZ01000130.1 GCA_015661465.1 Aquifex aeolicus | reverse complement strand
TTTAAAGCTGCAAAGGCTCAGCTCGAAGCTGCGGAAGCTGAAATAAAAGTGGCAAAGGAAGCTTTCAAATCTGCGAGGGCTCAACTCTCTTATGCGGAAGTAAAAGCTCCCTTTGACGGGTACATAATCCAGAAGATGGTGGATAAAGGAGATATAGCAAATCCCGGAATGCCTCTCGCAATATTAGAGAGAAGACCCTACAAGGTAGAAGTAGCATTTCCTGAAAAATACTTCGGTGAAATTAAAGAAGGTGATGCATTGGAAGTTTACATAGAAGCCCTCAGGAAAACTTTCCTCGCAAAGGTAATAGAAGTTGAGCCTGCAATAAATCCTATGACGAGAACCTTTAAGGTTAAGGCTCTTATAGATGACAATAGAGTAAAAAGCGGTCTATTTGCGAAAGTTTTTAAAGTGGAAAAACTTCAGGAACCTACAATTCTTATTCCTAAGAAATCCGTTTTTAAACGGTGGGACTTTACAGGTGTATGGGTTGTAAAGCCCGATAATACCCTTGAACTTAGGCTTGTTAGATTAGGTAGAGAATACAAAGGTTACTATGAAGTTCTTGCAGGTCTTTCTCCAGGAGAAAGGATTGTTATCGAGGGAATAGAAAAGGCCTGTGATGGTTGTAGGGTAGGAGGTTAATCCGATGTACGGATTGGCTGGAAGACTGGCAAGTTACTTTATAGACTCTAAACTCACCCCTATCCTTATAATGGTTTCCTTAGCACTCGGACTTTTTGCAGTTCTCACTACTCCGAAGGAAGAAGAGCCTCAAATAGTTGTTCCAATGATAGATATATTTATCCATTATCCGGGAGCGACTCCCGAGGAAGTCGAAGCCCGCGTAGTTTTCCCCCTAGAAAAAAAGCTATGGGAACTTAAAGATATTGAGTATATCTACTCCGCTTCAACCAACGACATGGGAATAGTTACCGCGAGGTTTTACGTAGGAACCGACCCGGTAAAAGCGTTGGTAGACCTCAACTCCAAAATGATGTCCGCCCTTGATTTGGCTCCTCCGGGTGTAGTGCTTCCTCCCATTGTGAGACTTATGTCGATAGATGACGTTCCCATAGTTACCCTCACTTTATGGGGAGAGAACTACGATTGGTATGAGCTAAGAAAACTTGCCGCAACCCTCCAAAATGAAATAAAAAAGATAGATAACGTTGCCAATGTCTACCTCATAGGGGGAAGACCGAGACAGATAAGGATAATCCTCGACCCTAAAAGAATGGAAGCTTACGGCATTTCTCCCCTTTACATCGCTCAACTGCTAAAAAGTGCAAATGCACAGGCTATAAGCGGCAAAATAAACAAAGGAAACGTAGAATATCTGATAAAAACCGGACCTTTTTTCAAGTCAGTCAAGGACGTTGAAAACGTAGTAGTTTCCGTAAAAGATGGAAGAGTAGTATATCTGAAGGATATAGCCACCATAGTTGACGGTCCTTCTGAAATAAAGGATTATGTCTTCTTCGGAGTAGGTCAAGCTCATAAATACAAGGGAATAGAAGGAAAACCCGGAGAACTATATCCGGCTGTTACTATAGCAGTGTCCAAAAGAAAAGGAACTAACGCTGTAGTAGTTGCTGACCAAGTAATAGAGTTTATAGAACATTTAAAAGGTAAGGTAATTCCGAAAGATGTGAATATTACCGTTACAAGAAACTATGGTGAGACTGCACAGGAGAAAGCTTTCGAACTTCTTGAACACCTATTTATCGCTACTTTTTCGGTTGTATTACTTATAGCGGTGTCTTTAGGAGTAAGGGAAGCTCTGGTTGTAGGTTTAGCCGTTCCGGTAACACTTTCGATTGCCTTGTTCCTTAATGAAATGTACGGCTTTACCCTAAACAGGGTAACCCTTTTTGCACTTATATTCTCAATAGGTATTCTCGTTGACGACGCCATAGTTGTAGTGGAAAACATCCACCGTTGGTTCGAAATGCAAAAACTACCCCCAAGAGATGCCATAGTCCGTGCTACGGATGAGGTTGGTAATCCTACAATCCTGGCAACCTTTACGGTAATCGCCGCCCTTATGCCCATGGCTTTCGTTACAGGAATGATGGGTCCTTACATGAGACCTATTCCCATTAACGCATCTGTTGCTATGTTCTTTTCACTACTGGTAGCATTCATCGTAACCCCTTGGGCAGCTTATCATTTCCTTAAAAAGGAAAGGGAACATCATGAAGTAAACGTAAAAGAAACTCTATTTTGGAAGATTTACTGCCGTATAGTGTACCCGCTTCTCGTAAGCAGGATAAAGAGGTATGCTTTTTACCTGTTCGTTATCGGACTTATGGGAGCATCCGTAGGAATGTTCTTTACAAAACACGTTCTGGTTAAGATGCTCCCTTACGACAACAAATCTGAACTAGAAATAGTACTCGATATGCCCGAAGGTACACCCCTTGAAGAAACCTTCAAAGTTGCTAAAGAAATTGCAGATTACGTAGGAAGGTTTTCGATTGTTACAGATTATCAAATTTACGTGGGAACCGCCGCACCCTTTACCTTTAACGGTTTAGTAAGACACTATTACCTCAGACAAGCTTCTAACCTAGCTGAGATACAAGTTAATCTTGTCGGAAAACACGACAGGGATATACAGTCCCACGAATTTGCAAAGCTGATAAGACCGAAGGTTCACGAAATAGCTAACAAGTATGGAGCTAAATACGTTGCTGTTGTAGAAGTCCCGCCGGGACCACCGGTTCTTTCTCCGATAGTCGCAGAAGTTTACGCTCCCGATATGAAGACTCAGAGGGAATTTGCTTGGAGAGTTCTAAAGGTATTCAAAGATTCTCCTGCTATTACCGACGAAGGGATATACCTGGAATACCCGGCACCTATGATAAGGTTTATTGTTAGAGAGGATAAAGTAAAGCTTGCGGGTCTTACTAAAGAGGAAGTTGTGTATACCATAAAGGCTCTTGTCGGCGGGTGGCAAGTGGGTATAATGCAGACCACGGACACTGAACACGTTCCCATAATAATCAGGCTAGATGAGAAGTACAGAGTTCCGGAAGTGCTCAGGAATATAAAAATACCCAACAGTGAAGGTAAATTAATCCCTCTATCAGAACTTGTAGAAATCCAAGAAGGTCCTATTCCCGAAACTATATACCATAAGAATCTCAGAAGGGTTATCTACGTAATAGGGGATGTTGCGGGAAGAGAAGAAGCACCCATTTACGGAATTATGGACGTAAGGGACAAAATCCTGAATATAGAAAACCCATATGGAAAAGTGGGAGAATTATGGATGTCATTACCTGTACTGGAAGATAGGGTTTACATAAAATGGGACGGAGAAATGCACATAACCTTGGAAGTATTCAGAGACCTTGGACTTGCCTTCGGAGTGGCGGTCTTTGTTATGTACGTTCTGGTTCTCGGATGGTTTAAAGACTTCAGAATACCTGGATTAATCCTCGCTCCTATACCTCTTACACTGGTAGGTATAATCCCGGGACACTTCATTATGGATAAGATAATGGGTAACGTGTTCTTTACTGCAACCTCCATGATAGGATTTATTGCTCTAGGAGGTATTATCGTTAGAAACTCAATACTCCTTGTAGACTTTGCAGAGCAAAGAATCAGAGAAGGTCTACCCGTTCACGTAGCAGTGGTAGAAGCCGGAGTAATAAGAACGAGACCTATACTTCTTACAGCTGCAGCAGTTATCATAGGTGCCTTCGTCATTATATTTGACCCTATATTTAACGGACTTGCCATATCACTCATATTCGGAACTATAGGTTCTACTACTCTTACGCTGATATTGATTCCGGTAATGTATTACGCTTCAAAGGTAAAGAGAATGCCTCCGGAATCTTGCCCGACACCCGAAGAAATCAAAAGGGATTTAATGGCTAACTAACTGTTTGCTTTTGCTCGTGGGTTATTTTATTAACAGTTAGCTATAAGGTTTTCGAGTTATAATAGGTGTAATCATATGTCTCTTTCATTTTTAATCTGCTAAAATCTTAATCTTGTAAAAGGAGGTGATGAAGGCTTGGTTACGGTAATAATTAATGAAGGCGAACCTCTAGAAAAGATTTTAAAGAGATTTAAGGCAAAAGTAGAGCAGGAGCAAATTCTTACGGAGCTTAAAAGAAGGGAACATTATGAACCTCCAAGTGAAAGGAAGAAAAAGAGAGAGAGAAACAGGAGAAAGAAGATACTAAAAGCCCTCAAAAAGCAACAACAGCTTCTATAAACCTCTAAAAAAGATTTTAGAAGATTTCCAAGGCGGGATTTACGGGAAGTTCTCCGTATCGGGCATCTTTAATAAAGACTTTTCTCCCTTCAATCATTACTCTTTCTTCAGCAAACCACTGAATAGCTTGGGGTAGAATCTTATGTTCCCATTTTAGAATTCTTTGAGCCAGTTTATCTTCCGTATCTTCCGGAAGTACAGGTACCACAGCTTGAATTATTACCGGTCCGCCGTCTACACTCTCATCTACTATATGAACGGTACAACCGGTAAACTTAGCTCCAAAGTCCAACGCCTGCCTCTGGGCATGTAGGCCTTGAAAAGCCGGTATCAAAGAAGGATGAATGTTAATAACCCTATAAGGAAAATACCTTAGAAAATGACCCGAAAGAATACGCATAAATCCTGCAAGAACAACAAGTTCAACGTTCTTAGATTTTAAAACCTCAGCGATTTTCTCTTCAAAATCTCTCCGGAAAGGAGAATTTTTCATTTCTATAATCTGATAGTCTATCTTGTGTTTTTTACACCGTTCTAGAGCATAAGCTTTTGGGTTATCGGATATTACAACCTCAAGGCTTGCCTTTAGCTTTCCGGATTCTATGGAATCTATTATCGCTTGGAGATTGCTGCCTCTTCCGGAAACAAGAACACCTATTTTCAACATTAATTTAATTTTAAACTTTTTAATTATGGAATATCTAGGGCTTTGTACTGATTTATACGAGCTTACCATGGCTCAAAGCTATCTATACGAAGGAAAAACCGGAAAAGCGGTATTTTCCCTCTTTATAAGAAAATTACCCGAGAATAGAAATTTTTTAATATCCGCCGGATTGGAAACCCTCGTAAAAAGGATAGAGAGTTTTAAGTTCGGGGATAAAGAAATCAAATATCTGAAAAGTCTTGGTATATTTAAAGATGACTTCTTGGATTACCTTAAGGAATTTGAGTTTAAAGGGAATATTTACGCTATTCCCGAAGGGAGAATAGTTTTCCAAAATGAACCTATAATTCAAGTGGAAGCAAGTATTCCGCAGGCTCAGCTTTTAGAAACTTTGGTTATTAACACGATACAGTTCGAGACAATGATAGCTTCAAAGGCTATAAGAAGCTATTTGGTGGCAAAGGGAAAAAAGCTTGTAGATTTTGGATTTAGGCGCGCCCACGGTCTGGAAGCAGGGATATATGCGGCAAGGGCATCTTATATAGCAGGGTTTGACGGAAGTTCAAATGTTGAAGCGGGAAGAAGGTTCGGAATACCTATAGTCGGCACTATGGCTCACTCTTATGTAATGATATTTGAGGAAGAGGAAGAAGCATTTAAAGCTTTTGCAAGGTTGTATCCTCAGAACGCTATATTTTTGATAGACACTTACGATACACTTGAAGGACTTAGAAAAGTAATAAAACTTGCAAAGGAGGGAATTCCTGTCATCGGTGTAAGAATTGACAGCGGTGATGTTGTTTTCTTGACAAAAGAAGTAAGGCGAATGCTAAATGAAAACGGTTTAGATAACGTTAAGATAATCGTAAGCGGGGGAGTAGATGAATATAAAATAAAATCCTGGCTTGAAGCTAATGCTCCCATAGATGGATTTGGTGTAGGGACCAAATTTATAACTTCCGCGGATGCTCCTTACTTTGATATAGCCTATAAACTCGTTGAATATGAAGAAAAACCTAAATACAAATTGAGTCCAGAAAAAAAAACCTTTCCTTATAAAAGACAGGTTTACAGATACTATGAAAGCGGAAAGATGTTTTACGACGAGAGTGTAAAGTGGGGAATAGAAAGAGAAGGAGAAAAGCTCGTTGAGAAAGTTATAGAAGGTGGAAGACTAATAAAAGAGCTTCCTGATTTAAAGCATATAAGAGAAACGGTAATGGAAGAACTAAGCAGACTTCCCGAAAAGCTAAAAAGTATAGACGAGCGTTGTGAATACGAGGTAAAGATTTTATAATTAAATACTTAGGTAGGAAGGGTGGCCGAGCGGTCGAAGGCGCGGCGCTGGAAACGCCGTGTACCCCGTTTGGGGTACCGAGGGTTCGAATCCCTCCCCTTCCGCCATGACTCTCATGAAAGTAAGAATTGGTACAAGAAAAAGTAAATTAGCCCTTTGGCAGGCTAACTTTGTAAAGGAATTTTTAGAAAAACACTGGGGAGTGAAAGTTGAACTGGTAAAGATTACAACAACAGGCGATAAAATTACGGATGTACCTTTGGCAAAGATAGGTGGTAAAGGACTTTTTGTTAAAGAAATAGAGAAGGCTCTTTTAGAAGGAAATATAGACCTAGCAGTACATTCTCTCAAAGATGTCCCTATGGAAATTCCCAAGGGTTTGACCTTGGGAGCTATCACCAAAAGGGAAACCCCTTACGATGTTTTAATATCGAAAGAGGGAAGAAAGTTATACGAGCTTCCCGTCGGAGCAAAGATTGGCACTTCTTCCTTGAGAAGACAAGTTCAAATCAAGAAAAGGAGAAAAGATTTAAAGGTAGAAATTCTGAGGGGCAACGTTGATACGCGTATGCGAAAGTTAAGGGAAGGTCTATACGATGCAATTATCCTAGCTTATGCAGGGGTAAAAAGAATGGGGTATTTAGACGAAGTTACAGAAATCCTTGAAGACTTTATTCCGGCGGTTGGACAGGGAAGCCTTGCTATAGAGATAAGGGAGGGAGATAGAAAAATTGAAGAACTTATAAAGCCTTTGAATCATGAAGAAAGTTATATATCCGCCTTATGCGAGAGAGCCTTTTTGAGGGAACTGGAAGGCGGTTGCCAGGTTCCTATAGGTGCCTTTGCAGAGGTAAAAGATGGAGAAGTGAAACTTAAGGCTTTTATATCCGATTTAGAGGCGGAAAGATTTATAGAAGGACAAGACATTGGAGAAGTACAAAAAGCGGAAGAAGTAGGAAAGCGACTTGCAGATAGGCTACTTAACATGGGTGGAAGAGAAATACTTGAGGAAATCTATTCCTCTCAATGAAGTTTTTGGGATTTGAAGTATTATCTCCTGAAGAAAATATGAAAAGAGATGAAGAACTTTTATTTTCCCTTGAGGAAGGGAAAATTGAACCTTGCTTTAGAATCTATGAGTGGAGTGAACTTTGTATAAGTATTGGAAAAAATCAGGAAATGAAAAAGTTTCCCATAAAAGTTGTGAGAAGACCTACGGGAGGAGGGGCACTTATCCACGGATGGGATATCAGCTTTTGTATAGTTGATTACAAAAGAAAACAAAATCTATGGAAGATTTACAAAAGAATATCGGAAAATTTTGTAAAAATTTTTGAATATTTCAGAATTAAACTTGAGTTTGAAAAGAATAAAAGTTACAAACTTGATACTTATTACTGCTTTTTCTTTCCAACCTTCGGAGAGTTAAAAACTAAGTCGGGAAAGAAAATAGTTTCTATGGCTATGAGAGAATTAAAAGAAACTTTTTTACTCCACGGGAGTATTTATATAACCTTTGATTATAAAAGGGCAGAAAGTATTCTAGGGATTGATGAGTGTGAACTTAAAAGAAGGATAACCTCTTTGCGAGAACTTGGTATAGAAAAAAAGGATTTTATACAACAACTTCATTCTTCCCTTTCCTCCTTTATTTTGACCAGAGATAGCAGGAATACTAAGCTATAGGAAGTTTTTATGCATCTTTTTATTTCAACCCATATCTCGACCTTTAAAGATGTTAAAATAAAATAAGTAATTAATTACTTTCATAAGAGAGGTGAAAAAATGTTCTACGTATCCAAGGTAACACCCTTTTTATTTATGTTTGCTCTAGTAAATTTGTTCATTTCACTATTTTTAAAACTTACTCAGAATTTTCAACTCTTTGTTATAACTTTGGTTTTTGGTTTTATAGGTCTCACACTAACGGGGGCTATTTACCAGATAGTTCCAAATTCTCAGAACCGTAAGCTTTCCAGACCAAAAATTTCTTATCTCGTCTTTGCTTTGATCCTATATGCATTTTTAAAGTTTTACTTCGGGAATTATGAAAGTGGAGCCTTTTACCTGTTTATAGCCCATACCATTTTTTTAATCCATATGATAACTAATTTAAAAAATACTTCTCCGATAACCGTTCGGTTTCTCGCATCTTCAGTGATTTACCTTTTTCTTGCAAGCTTATTTTTATTTATCCACTTTAACTGGCAAATGGTTCCTCTTCAGCTTGCAGTTCATACCCTTGCCGTAGGTTCCATGCTTAATGCAATTTACGGGGTTGAAATAGCGTGGATACCGATGCTCATTATGGACACACTTAACATAAGAAAAGCGGAGCAACTTTTTAAGGCAAAGCAAATTACGACCGTAGCAGTATTACTTGCATTTCTGAGTATGAATTATAAGCTGCTCGCTGTAGTATTATTACTTGAATTCGCCCTTTCCATTTACTTCCTCTACATCATTTATGAGCTTTTCAAGGAAAGGGGAATGCCATCACATATCCCTAATGTTGTGAAGATATTTCTCTTTGCCTTACCTTTTCTTCCCTTAGGATTAATTACTGGAAGTTTTTCGGCTTCCCATCCGGAAGTTCTTCCCACAGCTTTGTATCTTCATATAGACTTTATGGTTTACGGATTTGCCGCGTTTACTATATTTGGCGGAATGCTCCACCTGCTTCCGAGAATAATATGGAACTGGAAAGCTTCGGGGATAAAACAACCGGAGTTCTCAATTAGTGATTTAGCGGATGAAAAATCCTTAATCAACTTTTTAGAGCTCTCGGCTATTCTCTATATCTTTTACGTTGCGGTGGATGTTCTATTCCCTCCACTTCATGCCATTTCTACTGTAATATATCTAGGTATACTTGCTCTCTTAATTCAAAATCTCTCAAAAGCTTACAGGTACCTCTTCAGGTAATTCTCTTTTTTTCTTTCTTTTATCATAAAAATAAATGATTTATAGACCATAAAATTAAATATTATGGAACTTATAAGATACTTCAGACTTTACGCAAAGGAACGTTTCGGAACTAGGGTTCAAAAAATACCTGTTGCTTTGCCGTTTACCTGTCCAAACATAGATGGGTCAAAGGGAAGGGGAGGATGTATATACTGTTATAAGGGTTCCAGGCCTGCACACCTTGAACCTTGGACACCTTTGAAAAAACAAATTGAAGAGGGAATTCAAAGGGCTAGAGAAAGATACGGAAAAAAAACCCGTTTTTTCGTGTACTATCAATCCTATACGAATACTTACGGGAATATAGAACTCCTCAAAAATATATACGATGTTGCCCTTGAATTTGAAGAAGTTGTGGGAATAGATGTAGGTACCAGGCCGGACTGTGCACCTGATGAGGTTCTGGAACTTCTCAGTTCTTATAAAGAGATGGGACTGGAAGTATGGATAGAATTCGGGCTTCAGAGTGCTAACTTTGAAACTCTTAAAAAAATTAACAGACAACACGGAGTTTCAGATTTAGTCGATGCTGTGTTGAGAGCTAAAAAGTATGACCTTCTTGTATGTGTTCACACTATAGTTGGTCTGCCGGGTGAAGGCAAAGAAGATTTTATGGAAACTGCAAAACTAATAGCTTCTCTTCCCGTGGATGGTGTAAAAATACATCCCATATACGTTATGAAAAATACGGAACTTGCAAAACTGTATCTTTCAGGTGAGTTTAACACTCTCTCTCTGGAAGAGTATACTTCCTTTGCCGCTGATATGCTGGAAATAATTCCTGAAAATGTAATAGTTCACAGACTTACTGCCGAAGCGGAGAAGGAAAAACTCCTTTCTCCCGACTATTGTGTTTACGAAAGGAAGTTGGAAGTTATAGGGGCTATAGAAGAAGAATTGAGAAAAAGGGGAACGAAACAGGGAATAAAGAATCCTTTCAGTGTAAGTTTATCTCAGGTTAAAGGGACAATCAGGAACTTCGTAAAAGTCGTTTAATTGCCATGGAGACTTTAATTTTTTTGTAAACCCCCTTATGGCGTTAATATCTTCTTCTCTCAACCAAGGATAATTTACCGTCCTGAATAGTGTAAGTGGAAGTCCGTCCGCTATATGTATACTCTCTATTATCTTTTTAGTGTCGACTTTAACGTTTGTCGTATAGCTGTATAACTTATCATCTTGTATCGGAGCCTTAATGTCTAATGCAAAACCTTCTACGAAATCCCTTAGTTTATCAAGTGCTCCCGGATTATAACCGTTTGTATCTATCCTGATGGAGAGTTCCGGTTTTACTTCTTTTATCTTTTTTATAAAAGAACTTAAGTGTTCTGTCTTGTGAACTGTAGGCTCTCCTCCAGATATAACTATACACTCTATGAAAGGATTTTTTTTAATTTCTTCTATTATAAATTCTTCTGATATGTTATTCTTTTCCCTTCCTAAAACTAATCTCCAATTGTGGCAATGTCTGCACATAAAATTGCAGAAAGGAAGAAAAAGAACGAGGGACCATTTACC
>DQVZ01000038.1 GCA_015661465.1 Aquifex aeolicus | reverse complement strand
TAAGGTTAGGTGTCTTCACCTGTGGACTGCTTACCATATCGGTGATGAAGAATTTAAAAATCCGATAGGGGAATATGTTCTCAGTAAGATTTAGACTTACGTTTACCTTATTACTCTTATTTTTCTCCTTTTCTTCCGTTCTTTATTCAAATACTTTGGAAATATGCCATAAAGCTTATTATGTTTTCTTTCCGGTGGCTTATCACTGCAACAGGTATGAAGTGAATGAAAAAGAAATAAAGATAATCGGTTATTCCACAACTACGGGCTTAGGGAATATTTTCGGAAAAATTAAGATAAAAGGGGAGAGCCGTGGAAACCTTTACTTACAATCCGAAGTTTTTCGGCTTCGTCTACACATTAGAGGCAAAGAAAAAGTTCACTTCTACAAATTTCGTAAGAATAGTGTTTTTTATCAAATAGAGGCGGGAAAATTAATAGAGGGTATAAAGGAAATAGAAAATCCGATAGACCCCTTTATGGCAGGTTTGATTGTATATATTACTTCCTCGGTAAGGGAAAGGGAACTTAGATTCTTTTACGACGGAAGAGTACAAAAGGTAAGGTATAAAGTTTTGGTTGAGGAAGCTCTGGAATGGAAAGGGAAAAAATGGAATACTTACAAAATCCTTGTAGTTCCCGAAGTTAAAACAACAGGACTTCTTGCTCCAAAAGGCAAATGGTACATCTGGATAGACAAAAAATACCTTTTTCCCGTGAGATTAAAAATTTCCTTTGTTATAGGTTCCGTAAACGCTTGGATAGAGAGTGTCTCAGGGAATATTAACCTTTTGCGGGAGCTAAAGCAAAACTCACCACGAAATCTTTGAACATATCTTCGGGATTCTGGAAGTAAATTTTTTCGAACATATCGATTCTCTGAAGGAAACTTAACATCCTCTCTAACCTGTCTGTCTTATTCCGTTGTATATAATTTTTGAACTTTAGTTTAGCGTAATTGTTTTTTATACCTAAGCTTTCAAGAACGGTGTTTAAGTCTTTACCCTTCTGTAGTAGTCTTTGAGCGATATAGAGCTTTATCACGTAAGAGACAAGAATTTTTTGTATTTGAAGGGGATGAAACCCCCATCTATACAGTGTATCTAGTAGTTTAACAGCTTTTTCTCCTTCTCCCATGAGAAAAGCGTCTATAAATTCAAACAGGTTTGCATTTTCGGATATAGCGAAAGCTATACTCTTTACTTCTTCAAGACTCAAATCTTTAGTTTCAAAGGCGTAGTCTATTAATTTCTCTACTTCAAGTTTTAGCTCCATAAGGTTATGCTCTGTAAGTTCCAATAGGTAATCTATAGCTTTTTCCTCTATTTTTACACCCTTTTCCCTGAATTTTTTTAGAACAAGTTGTCTAATCTTTTCCTTAGATAACCTTCCCGCAACAATTACCATTCCGAAACTTTGGATGCTTTTATAGGGTTCTGTGGAAAGTTCCTGCTTTTGCAATTTCCTATCAAAAACTATAAATAGGTAATTACTCTTAATATTTTTCAAAGTCTTTATGAGAAGCTCCTTAGCTTTTTTCTTTCTACCCAATTTTTTTAAGAAATCTTCAAAATTGTATAAAACCACGGCATTTTCCTTCAAATTTCCGAAGATATTGGTTTCCGATATATTGGTGTAAAACTCTTCTTCCGTTATATCATCTCCCCATAGAACTTTGTAATTCTCTCTGTACTTTTCCTTTAGCTTGGAAAGGAAGTTTTTTATTAAGTAGGGTTCATCACCGTGTATAAGGAATACCCTCTTTTGAGGCGGTTTTACAAAAAACTCCTTTTGAAACTGGATAATTGTCTTTTCCACAGTTAAATTAATTTAATACTATTAACTTGAGAGGTAGAAACCATGTTTACCCTTGATCTCAGAGAAATTTTTAAAATATCTGACAGATTTAAAGGTTCCTATACTTTACAGCCTTCGGATGTGAAACTACCTCCTGATATTGGAGAGATAAGGAAGCCTGTGAAAGTAAACTTTGAGATAACCAAAGATAAAGATGGATACAAGCTAAAACTCAAGATGGAAGGGTATGTAGAGCTTGAATGTAGTAGATGCCTTGAAATTTACGAGAAAGATATTTCCCAAGAAAAAACGAAACTTCTCCAAAATACTCCGGAAGGTGAAGGGGTTTTAATGCTTAAACCAAAAGACCTTGAAGTTACCTTTATGGAAGAGCATGACAAAGTCGATATTGCCGATTTGGTAAGAGAAGAAATTATCCTAAGCATCCCTATGAAACCTCTGTGTAGTCCCTACTGCAGGGGTATTCCCGGTTATGATGTGGAGTTCGAGGACGAAGCCGAAAGAAAAACCAGGAAAAAAGAAAGCTCTTTTGCTATACTTAAAAACTTGTTAACCCAGAAAGGAGGTAAGTAATGGCAGTCCCGAAGGCGAAAACTTCTAAATGGAGAAGGGACCAAAGAAGGGCACAGAACTTTTTTAATAAATTCAAAAGAAGTCTACCTTCTTTGGCTGTGTGCTCAAACTGTGGAGAGAGAATTATACCCCACAGGGTTTGCCCTTACTGCGGGTATTATAAGGGTAGAGAGGTAATAGAAACAGAATAATGTTAAAAATAGCGGTAGATTGTATGGGGGGCGACTATGCCCCTCTTGAAATAGTAAAGGGGTGTGTTCTTGCCGCCAAAGAATTAGGCTATAAGATTTATCTGGTAGGAGATAAAAATCGGATATACCAAATCCTTGAAACTTCAGGGGAAAAAGATAATCCATTATTGGAAATAGTACACGCTGAAGAAAAAATAGAAATGAACGACCCTCCCTCAAACGTTCTTCGGAAAAAAAATTCATCCCTTTACGTTGCTGCAATGCTCGTAAGAAAAGGAGAGGCGGATGGTCTCGTTTCCGCGGGTAATACCGGTGCTGTTCTCGCAGTAGGTAAATTTATAGTCGGCGCGGAAGAAGAAGTAGAGAGGCCGGCAATAGGTGTAGCACTCCCTAACCCTAAAGGAAAAACCGTTCTGATAGATGTGGGAGCGAACGTAGACTGTAAACCCAGACACTTAGTTCAATTTGCAGTAATGGGACATACTTATGCTCAGGAAATACTGGGTATAAAAAATCCGAGGGTAGGAATACTGAGCATAGGAGAAGAGGAAGGAAAGGGCAATGAACTCGTAAAGGAAACTTACCCGCTTTTGAAAAACACAAAGCTAAACTTCAAAGGAAATGCTGAAGGGAGAGATATTTACTCGGGAACCTTTGACGTAATAGTTTGTGATGGTTTCGTTGGAAATGTGATTCTCAAAGCAAGTGAAAGTTTAGGTTTTGCAGTGGTCCATTTGATAAAAGAAGAGATAAAAAATAGCTGGCTTGCAAAACTCGGAACTTTGCTTCTGATGCCTGTTCTTAATAATTTCAAGAAAAAAGCTGATTTTGCCGAGTATGGAGGAATACCTCTTCTGGGTGCCAAGAAGCCTGTTATTATTACTCATGGTAGGGCTAACGCAAAAGCTATAAAAAATGCTGTAAGAGTTGCCGGAAAGTTTTTAAATACCAGTTTCAATAAAAAGCTTGTTGAAAATCTCAAAGCCCTTATCCCAGAAGGAGAGAAGGTATAAATGGGTACAAAGATAGTAGGAACGGGGGTATACTTGCCTGAAAAGGTACTTACAAACTTTGATTTAGAAAAAATGGTTGACACTTCAGATGAATGGATTACAACGAGGACGGGTATAAAAGAAAGGAGGATAGCGGAAACCGAAACAGTAACACAGATGGCGACAGAAGCTGCAATGAAGGCTCTCCAAGATGCAAATATATCTGCAGAAGAACTGGACTTAATAATTCTGGCAACGCTTACACCGGAGAAGAGATTTCCTTCTACAGCATGTCTTGTACAAGCTCAGATAGGAGCAAAAGGAGTTTATGCATTTGATATTTCTGCTGCCTGTAGCGGTTTTCTCTACGCTCTTGATATAGCAGATAGTTTCATAAAATCCCGAAAGGTGGAGAAAGTATTGATAATTGGAGCAGAGAAACTTTCCGAGGCGGTTGATTGGTCTGATAGAGCCACTTGTGTGCTTTTCGGGGATGGAGCCGGTGCTGTTGTTGTGGTGAATTCTGACGATGGAAGTGATGTAATTGCTTCGAGAATGTATTCAGAAGGTACACTTGAAGAGCTTCTTTATGCGGATAAATGCGGATATATAAGAATGAAGGGAAGGGAATTATTCAAAGCTGCTGTAAGGAACATGGAGGAAGTTTGTAGAGAAGTGCTTCAAAAAGCTCATGTGAATCCAGAAGAAGTTTCTCTGGTTATACCTCATCAAGCGAATGTCAGAATAATAAATGCCCTCGTTGAAAAGTTAGGCATTCCCAAGGAAAAGGTTATAGTGAATATAGATAAATACGGAAACACATCGGCGGCATCTATCCCTATAGCACTTCATGAAGCCATAAAGGAAGGAAGAGTAAAAAGGGGAGATCTTATTTTAATGACGGCAATGGGCGGTGGACTCACGTGGGGAGCAACCCTTTTAAGATACTGAGTATACTCCCTTATGGTGGAGTACTCTTTCCACAAACTGCTCTAATCTTTTTGCGTTAACTCCTGCCAGGGAAATATCCGCATCCGGGTGACCGTATAAAGTACAAAGGGTCAATATTTTAGTATCCGTATGTTTTCTAAGCATTCTTATGGTGAAATCCGTTCTGTAACAGTGAACTCCTATCATCAGTGTAACGTCATGATTTCCGTGAAGTATAGATAGATGAGGATTTGGAGGGTCAATCTCCCTTGAAAAATCAACTCTTTTGTTCTTCGGCTTATAGTCGGGAAGGATATGGATGTTTAGATTCGGAATATGCTCTTTTAACTTCTTGATTAATTCACTTTTTCTTTTTGACTCTTCATTCCAAGCCCACAGAACAAGAGGACCCACTATTATTGTAGGCTTCTTTGCACCTTGAATAATTTCCACAGCCTTATTTAAAGCTTCGTCTAAAGATACCTTCTCACCGTTTATGAAACCTATATCGGTGGAGGATTCCCTTACTATGGGAAGCCTCGACATATCCTCTTGAGGTCCCGGAGCCACCTTGGGAATTTTGTATCCCTCAGGTATGAATTCCTTCAGTGTATCATTCGGTACAGGTTTCTGGGCACTTTTTCTCTTCGGAATTGTACTACTTCTTTCCTTTATAGAGAGTAGCTTTTCACTATCTTCAACATAAAGGTCAAGCTCAACTTGAAACTCACCGTGATAGGCTTTCTCTTCCTCTTCAACACCTAAGGAATAGCAGGTGATACCTTCTATATCTATTAAAACCCCATTTGCCCCCCAATCTTTAGCTTTCTTAAATATTTCATACCTTTTTTCATAAAATTCATAACAGCAGTGTCCTATGTACGTATACCCGTTCTCTCCGCACCATTGAAGAACGTCTCTCAGCATCTCAAAACTTGTTATAGTTATAGGAATCATTCCCCTCTCGTAAGCCATTCTGTAAAGGTCTCCTACGGTACAACCTCCGCATTCTCCACAGTCATCCGTATGTCTGTAATCACACCAAGAAGGCTTTGCACAATAAGGAAGAAGCATAACCTTAGCTTTCTTTATATTCTCCCTTAAACTCCCCCCTATACTTCCTATTACTCTATTGAGTTTTTTTTTATCTATTCCCAAATCCTGAGCTTCTAACTTTCTAATGGGAAACATTACAGCTTCTACGAAATCATCCACCGTAAGGTTCACACTTTCAAAATTCCTGTTTGCAAAAAACTCCCTGATTTTTTTCTCCACTTCCTGAACAGGGGTGTGTTTTAAATAGGCTTCCAGGTCGTATATAAGTCTCTTAGGATTTATGAAAAAGTCACCATTTATAATTACCTGCCGAAGTACTTTCGTTTGAAAGTCCACCTTTACAGAGACCCTAAAAGTTCCTCCCGGACACCTGTAAATTCCGTAAAGTATCTCATCTCCTGTAATAGCTTTCTTTACATGATAAATCCACTCTTCACTTCTAAAGTAATCTTTTTTTTCTTCGAGGAGCTGTAGCTCCTCTTTTGTGAGTTCTCCCCAGTAGGGTTCTATCCCGAGTTCTTCTTTCAATGCTTGTAAAATAGCATCAAAAACTTCTTCCTTTGATGGCAGCCTACCCAATTCCCTTTTTACCCAAGTTATTCTATCCTCTGCTGATTTTATACCCTTCGATGTTAATTTTTCAACGGGAATTTGCAGGGATTTGAGCATTCTTTCCAGATTCACATCCATAAGGATAGTTCCTTGATAGAGGAAAGCATTCCCTTCGAATACTCCCCCTGTTCCGGAAATCTTTTTTCCTTCAACCTCGATATCATTTCTCGGTCTAAAGTGAGCATTTATACCGAGTTTTTGGAGTCCTTTTGCTACAGATTCGCATATAATCCTGGTAATTTTTTCGTAGGATTTATTACCGAAACTTTCTCTATTTGCGATTATTTCCCAGCCGATTTGAACTTCATCAAAGTATATAGCTCCTCCGCCTGTGATTCTTCTGTTGACATCTATTCCTTCCCTTTGAATGTATTCGAGCCTTACCTCTTGTTCAACCGCTTGGTGATAACCTATTAAAACGCATTCAGGCTTAAACTGGAGAAACCTTATGGTATTGGGAATTTTACCTTCAGATTTAAGCTCAAGAAGTATATTATCAAGGGCTATATTTTCAT
>DQVZ01000134.1 GCA_015661465.1 Aquifex aeolicus | reverse complement strand
GGTTACAAAGTGGCAATATGTGAACAGGTTGAGGACCCGTCTAAGGCTAAGGGAATAGTAAAAAGAGAGGTCATCAGAGTCATTACTCCCGGAACATTTTTCGAGAGGGAAACAGGAGGATTGGCTTCCCTGTATAAAAAGGGAGGGTATTACTACGTAGCTTACCTTAATTTATCCATTGGAGAGTTTATAGGTGCAAAGGTAAAAGAAAATGAACTTATAGACTTTCTTTCCAAGTTCAACATAAGGGAGATAATTTTCAAAAAAGGGGAGATTTTACCTGCAGAACTTGAGAAAATACTGAAAGTTTATTTAACCGAGGTTGAGGAAGATTTATTTGATGAAGGGAAGGAGGAAATTCTGAAGAATTTCGGAGTTATAAATATAAGGTCTTTCGGATTTGAAGAGGACACTTTTCTTTATCCTCTTGGAGCTGTTTACAGGTATGCAAGATTAACCCAAAAAAGCTTTACACCGCTTATTCAAAAACCTAAACCCTACAGAGATGAAGGGTATGTTAAACTCGATTTGAAGGCTGTCAAGGGTCTTGAACTCCTTGAGAGCATAGAGGGTAGAAAGGATTTATCTCTTTTCAGAGTTATAGACAGAACACTCACGGGAATGGGAAGAAGAAGATTAAAGTTCAGACTACTGAATCCTCTAAGAAGTTTGGAAAAGATAAGGAAAATCCAAGAGGCTATAGAGGAGCTTATCGAAAATAGAGAATTACTTTCGGAAATTAGAAGATTCTTAGAGGGCTTTGCAGACCTAGAGAGGCTTGTTTCCCGTATAAGTTCCAATATGGCAACTCCGAGGGAACTTATACATCTTAAAAATTCCCTAAAAAGATTAGAAGAACTCAAAAATATCTTAAGTGAACTAAAATCCCCGTTATTTAAGGAAATACAGGAGGGATTGATAAATACACGGTTTGTTGCCGAAGAAATCGAGAAAAACCTCGTAGAAGACCCGCCCATCCACGTAAAGGAGGGAGGACTTATAAAGGAGGGAGTGAATCCTTACTTGGATGAGCTCAGGTTTATAAGAGATAACGCTGAAAAACTCTTGAGAGAATACGAAAGAAAACTAAGGGAAGAAACGGGAATTCAGAGTTTGAAAATAGGCTACAACAAAGTGATGGGCTACTATATAGAAGTAACGAAACCCAACTTAAAGTATATTCCCTCTTATTTCAGAAGAAGACAGACACTCTCAAACGCCGAACGGTTTACCACAGATGAACTCCAAAAGTTAGAAGAAAAGATTCTTTCTGCACAAACGAGAATAAATGAACTTGAGTACGAACTCTACACCGAGCTAAGGGAAAAAGTGATTAATCACCTTGAGGAAGTGGGAAATAATGCTTCCTTGGTCGGTGAACTCGATTTTATTCAATCCCTCGCTCAGCTGGCTTTAGAAAAGGGTTGGGTAAAACCCGAAGTTCACGAGGGGTATGAACTCATAATAGAGGAAGGTAGACATCCATTGATAGAGGAATACGTAAAAAATTACGTACCCAACGATACCCACCTCACCGAAAGGAGTTTTATTCACGTAATAACCGGACCCAATATGGCGGGAAAATCCAGCTACATTCGGCAAGTAGGAGTTTTAACTCTTCTTTCCCATATAGGTAGCTTTATTCCCGCCAAAAGCGCCAAGATACCTATAGTTGATGCTATATTCACAAGAATAGGTTCGGGAGATATCCTTGCTTTGGGAGTCTCTACTTTCATGAACGAAATGTTAGAAGTGGCAAACATCCTAAATAACGCTACTGAGAGAAGCTTAATAATCCTAGATGAAGTAGGAAGAGGGACATCAACCTATGACGGTATAGCAATAACAAAGGCTCTTGTGAAATACCTGAGTGAGAAAGTAAAAGCAAAAACCCTGCTCGCCACCCACTTTTTGGAAATTACCCGACTCGAAGAAAAGGTCAAGGGAGTAAAGAATTATCACATGGAAGTGGAAGAAACCGAGGAAGGTATAAGGTTTCTTTATATTCTAAAGGAAGGAAAAGCAAAAGGTAGTTTTGGTATAGAAGTGGCAAGATTAGCAGGACTTCCCGAAGAGGTAATAAAACAGGCAAAGGAAACTCTGAAAGACCTAGCAAAAGAGGAAAATAAAGAAGAAAAAGGACAAGAAGTTCTTCCCTTCCTCGAAGAAACCTTCAAAAAATCGGAAGAAGCGGAAAAACTTTCAATCTACGAAGAGATTTTCAGAGAAATAGAGGAAATAGATATAGGGAATACTACACCTGTAAAAGCTTTGCTTATATTGGCTCAGCTCAAGGAAAAGATAAAATCTCTTACGAGGAAATAAGCTTTCTACCGAAAACGAGATATGCGGTGTGAGCTACCATTTGGTCTTCCGGCCTGAAGCGCTCCGCTACAGTTTTGTATTGCCTTTGTAGGATTTCAACTATTTCCACATTCCCGAAAAATTTTTCTAAACTTTCGAGTAGCTTTATCACCTGGTTTGCGGTAGGAAGAAGAAATCCCACCGTCCCTCCCACCTTTAAGGCCCTGTGGACTTTTTCTAAGTGGGGATAAGGTTCTCTTACATCTATGAAAGCAGCATCGAAAAAATTCTCGGGAACATTTGCTTCGGAAAAATCAAGGTTGTGAAACTTTACATTACCCTTTAGTCCAAATTTTTTGAAATTTTTCTTAGCCGTTTTAAAAAACTCCTCTACCGCTTCGTAAGTCCACACCTCACCTGCTAAATTTGCAAGAACTGCACAAAGGGCTCCGCTTCCTGTCCCGAATTCCAGAACTTTCTTTTCCTTGTCCAGGTTCAGTTTGAAAGCTATGTAAAAAGCATCCTTAGGGTATATTATCTGGGTTTTTCTTTCAAATCCCAAAAGGATAATGTCTTCTAAAGTTGGTCTGTATACCTCAAAATTGCCCACCTTTATTCCTTCCGGTTTACCTATTATCTCGTCAAATTTAAGAACTTGCTTTTTTACGTTTAAACTTTGTTCAGGCAAAAGTTTTCGTAAGAACTTTTTTTCTCCGTATCGTATAAGTACATACTCTCCCTCTTTAAAATAGTTCATCGGAGAATATCTTTTCGGGAATTTCAGCCTTTATTATTCCTTTTTCTTTACCCAACCTTAGCAATAACCTCGCAGCTTCCCTTCCATCTTCGCCGTAATCAATTGTTCTTTCATTTACATACATGCTTACAAACTTTTTCGTTCTCTGAGTATCCTCTTTTAAATCCCTTGCAAAATTTATAGCGTACTCGAGAGCCTTCTGATTTTCCCTAAGGGCGTATTCAACACTTTCCCTCATAAGTTTTTCTATCTTTTTTATAACTTCTTTTCCCAAATCTTTCCTAACAACGTTACAACCCAAGGGAAGGGGCAATCCGTATTTCTCCTTCCACCATTCTCCTAGGTCAACAATTTTTTTTAGTCCGTAGTCCTTATAGGAGAGTTGACCTTCATGGATAACAAGACCTGCGTCTACTTTACCCTCTAGCACCGCAGGTATGATTCCATCAAAAGGAATCACTATATGTTCAAAGTTCGGCTCGTAGAGTTTAAGGGTTAAAAATGCCGTGGTAAGTTCTCCCGGAACCGCTATTTTTTTACCCGTGAGGGTTTCCATTTCCTCTTTAGCTATCACTATAGGACCATACCCTTCTCCAACACTCCCCCCGCTCGGAAGCACTACATACTTATCCGATACGTAGGGATACGCATGGAAAGAAATTGCGGAAATCTCGTAAGTACCCTTGAGGGCTTCCTTGTTTAAGGTTTCGATATCGGCGAGGATATGCTCTATCTCTAACCCTTCCGTATCAATTAGTCCTTTTACCAAGGGATAAAACATAAAGGCATCATCTGAATCCGGACTGTGAGCAATTCTAATTTTCATAAGGAACTATTGTAGCAGCATATAAAGGATTATAGAAGTGAGCGCGCCCGCTACAGCGTCATCCGCCATTACTCCAAGTCCACCCGGAAAGTTTTCAAATAGATTTACGGGAAAGGGTTTAAATATATCAATTATCCTGAATATAATAAATCCTAAGATTAACGCTTTTAAACTAGGTTCTACGAGTAAAAAAACCAACATGTATCCAACAACTTCATCTATTACAACCTCTTCCGGGTCTTCATCTTTGAGAAGTCTTACCATATGTTCCGATGCTAGCCATCCCGTAAAAAATAGTAGTGCCGTTCCCCAAAGATAAAGATTTTTATCTATGTAAAGCAAGAGTACTATAGGTACCCCCAAGAGTGTTCCTAGTGTCCCGGGAGCAAAGGGAAGTTTACCTACAAGCATTCCGGTGGCTATAAACTCCAAAAGGAACGACATCGTAAGGTAATATACCATAGAAGAAAAATGTTAAAGGGATATATATTCTATCGATTTGTAAGGACTACCTTTATATCTTCTTTTCTCCTATCCCTTATTCTCTTTACACTCCAATTCACAAGATTGGGAACTATTTTGTTGGGACTTCCTCTGGAAGACCTTTTGGGTTTCCTCTTGGTTTGGTCTGTTTTCTACACATACTTTTTTCTTCCAGATGGAATAGTTATCGCCACCGGCTTTCTTATAAATTCCTTTAAAGAGAGGAAACTCCTCCATGTATTTTACTCTTTCAGGGTTTCGGAAAGGAAACTTCTTTATTTTTTCTTCATACC
>DQVZ01000212.1 GCA_015661465.1 Aquifex aeolicus | reverse complement strand
ACGTCGAGAACCAGCGGACCAAGTACGTAGAAAGGAGCTTCATGACACCATTCTTGTTGTATCTTCATATTGAATTCTACTTGATGTAATGGAACATGCCCAGGGCCTTCAACCATTACTTGAACATCGTGCTTCCAAGCTCTTTCTACAAGTTCGCCGAGAACTTTGAGTTCAGCCAGTTGGGCATCATCTGTAGCGTCTTCTATACATCCAGGTCTAAGAGCATCTCCCAAAGAGAAGGATACGTCGTATTTTTTAAATATTTCACATATTTTGTCAAAGTGTTCGTATAGAGGGTTTTGTTTTCCGTGTTCTGCCATCCATTGAGCTAATATTGCTCCGCCTCTTGAGACAATACCCATTACCCTATGTTGAACTAAAGGTAAGTGCTCCTTCAATATTCCGGCATGTATTGTCATGTAGGATACACCTTGCCTTGCCTGTTCCTCTATAACGTCAAGTATCAGGTCTACGGTGAGTTCCTTTACATTTCCTTTTGCTATCTTCCAAGCTTCATAAATGGGAACTGTTCCTACCGGAACAGTACTTACTTCTATAATAGCTTCCCTTGTTTCTTTTATGGCTTCTCCTGTTGATAAGTCCATTATGGTGTCCGCGCCGTATTTTATCGCTACTTTAGCTTTTTCCACTTCTGTAGGAATGTCTGAAGCCAATCCGGAATTCCCTATATTTGCATTTACCTTTACCTTGGAGTTGATACCTATACACATCGGCTCAAGGTGGAGGTGATTTATATTAGCGGGAATTATCATTCTTCCTCTTGCAACTTCCTGTCTTACAAACTCGGGATGAAGACCTTCTCTTTTTGCCACGTATTCCATTTCTTCAGTGATGATTCCTTGACGGGCAAGATGCATTTGGGTTTTATTTTTAAATCTTTTTCTTCTCTCTACCCATTCCGCTCTTAGCATAATTTTGACCTCCTTAAAGTTTAAGGTTTTATTCTTTAACTTAATATCATAGTGTTTTTAATCAACATGATATTATTCAGACTTTAAGATATATAGTTATGCACTTGGATTTTGAGAAAGAACTATGGGAGATAAAAGAGAAAAAGGATAAACTCCTGGGGCTTTACCGCCTCGGGAAGGAGGAAGTATTATCCGAGATAAGACAGCTGAGAAGGGCCTTTAAGGAAAGAGCTAAAAAGGTTTATAAGAACCTTTCAGCATGGGACAGGGTAATGATAGCCAGACACCCAAAGCGTCCCCATACCAGTGACTATATAAAATATTTAATAAAAAATTTTAAAGAGATACACGGAGATACTTTTTTCGGTGACGATAAGGCGATTATTGCAGGATTTGGATATTTTATGGGTACTCCTGTTGCCGTTGTCGGGCATGAGAAGGGAAAAGATACTAAAGATAAAATCGAAAGGAATTTTGGTATGCCTCACCCGGAAGGTTATAGAAAAGCTATAAAACTATTTAAAATGGCCGAAAGATACAATATTCCCGTAATAACATTTATAGATACTCCGGGTGCTTTTCCCGGAATAGAAGCTGAAGAGAGAGGTCAAAGCAGAGCTATAGCTGAAAGTATGCTTACAATGGCCTTCTTAAGAGTACCTTCTGTAGCGGTCGTTATAGGAGAAGGTGGAAGCGGGGGAGCTCTGGCTCTTGGAATTGCCAATAAGGTATGTATGCTTGAAAATGCTTATTATTCCGTAATATCCCCGGAAGGTTGCGCAGCAATACTGTGGAAAGACCAGAGTAAAGTAAAAGACGCTGCAAAAGCCCTTAAGCTTACCGCAAAGGACTTAAAAGAATTGGGAGTTATAGATTGTGTAATTCCCGAACCTTTCGGAGCTGCCCATTGGAATCCGAAGGCTACGGCACGAATGCTTGCTAAAGTTTTGAAAAAGTGTATTCAGGAACTTTGTAAACTCAAACCAAACGAATTAGTAGAAAAAAGGTTAGAAAAGTTTAGAAGTATGGGAGCTTTTAAGCTTGCTGATTAGATTGACATTCGGAACACAGTCCGTATATATTCACCGAATAGCTATGGGTTTTAAATCCTTGTAGATTTTCAGGTATAGCTAGTTTTTGCTCTAAATCTATATCCTCAATTCTTCCACATTTTTCGCAAATAAGGTGGTGGTGTTCAGAAGTATTTGCGTCGTACCTTGCAGAATTACCCCAGAAGCAAACTCTTTTAACTAACCCTATCTTCTCTAGGGTTTCCAAAGTCCTATACACGGTTGCAAGGGATACATAAGGGTACATTTTTTTGACTTCCTCATATATTTCCTCAACGGTAGGATGATTGTAAGATTTAAGTAAAACTTCATAAACAGCCAACCTTTGTGGTGTAATTTTAAGCCCTATTTCCTTACACTTTTTTACAAAAAGTTCAAGTTTTTCGTGAGTATTTTGCATGAAAAATAAAAATAAAATGAGAAGAAAAACTTTTCAATAATATTTATCATTTCTATAAGGAAGGCTCTATTATGTACTCGTAATTTTCTCTATTTCTTATTAATTTTATATCTCCGTTCTCCACCATTATCTCTGAAGCTCTTGGTCTCATATTGTAATGGGATGCCATAGCAAAGCCGTAAGCTCCAACAGAGAGTACCACTAAGTAATCTCCTCTGACAGACTTTTGGATTTCCCTATCTGAGGCCAAGAAATCTCCGGTTTCACATATCGGTCCTACGATATCTGCTTTTACACTTTCTCGTTCATACACAGCTGCGGGAACTATATGGTGGTAGGCGTTGTATATGGAAGGTCTTACGAGGTCGTTCATCCCCGCGTCAACAATTATAAAGTGTTTATTTCCTTTATCCTTTGTGAACTGAACCTGCGTTATAAGAATTCCCGCATTTCCTAAAATTGACCTTCCGGGTTCTAGAATGAGTTTTGCCTTAACTTTCTCAATATACGGTCTTATTAAATCTGCAAGTTCTACAGGCTTGGGTTCTTTATCCTCTGGTTTGTACTTTATACCCAATCCACCGCCTATATCAAGGTACTTTATATCAAACCCTTTACTCACAAGCTTTTCGTACAAATCTACAACTTTTTCTATTGCCTCCCTATAAGGAGAGATATCAAGAATCTGTGAACCTATATGGCAATGTATACCCACAATTTCAATATTCTTGAACTTTGAAGCGTATTCGTATTCCTTCTCCGCTTCCCTAATATCTATTCCGAATTTGCTTTTTTGCATTCCCGTTGCAATGTAGGGATGGGTTTTAGGGTCTACATCGGGATTTACCCTTATAGCAATTCTAACCTTTTTACCAAGTCTTTCCGCAATTTCATTTAGGACTTCTATCTCTTGGCGACTCTCTACGTTGAACATTAAAATTTCAGCGTTTATGGCATCGGTGAGTTCTTTCTCCGTTTTTCCAACACCTGCGTAGACTATTTTTTCTGCAGGAATACCGGCTTTAAGTGCTAAGTAAAGTTCTCCTCCTGAAACTATATCGGCTCCGGCTCCAAGCTGGGCCAAATACTTTACTATGTGAGGATTAAAGTTTGCCTTTACGGCATAGCAGATAAGGGCATCCGGAAAAGCCTCTCTATAAGCGTTAAATCTATCTTTTATATAGTTTGCACTGTAAACGTAGAGAGGGGTACCGTACTCTTTTGCTAGCTCCCTTAAAGATACACCTTCTAAGAAAAGTTCTTCATTTCTGTACTCAAGGTAAGGATTGTATTCTTTCAGCAGTTCCATAAGACAGAGATTTTACAACAAGTTTTTCCTACTTTTTAAGAATTTTTTGCGAATATTTTCGAAAAAACTTCTTACCCTCACATCTCTATAATCCCTGTAAGTCCAATATATAGGTCTGAAACCCCCGTAAACGTAAAGGAGTTCTATTTCCGCATAAATTCCCTTGGAAAGGTATATTCTTGCACCTCTCCTCTTATGGGAAGCGAGAATTAATTGACTCTCATCTAAGTACCCCGGGTCTAAGTTAACGGTTCTGTTTCCTCTTACGGAAAGCTCCTTTTCCAGTTCCATGGATTCAAGTTTTATATCAACAAGCTGACCTTTATCTTTTAAATCCTGTAGGGAAAGGTAAATCTTTTTTAACGGTTTTCCCATTTCTTTCCCGTAATAGTTTTCCAAAAAGTCAAAGTAAAATTCCTCGGAGATTAAATCAATTTTCCCAAAACGTCTTTCAATTTCCTCTAAAGCTCTGTTTAAATTATCCCGATAGTTTTCGTTGTAAAGAATTGAAAAAGTAAATTTAGCTAAGTCCATAGAAATATACATACACATACATAAGGAATTAAACTAATAGGTATGAAAAAATTTTTAAGCATTTTACTGTTTTTGTTTACAGCTTTTGCTTATCCTCTCAGCCCTTCGGAAGAGAAGCAAATCCTTAAGGATATAGCCGAGATAAAGGCTACCCTGAAAACTTTTATGGAACAGACAGATAGAAGGTTTGAGGAGTTAAGACAGGACTTGAACAAAAGGTTTGAATTGATGGACAAAAGAATAACGGAATTAAGAGAAGATATGAACAAAAGGTTTGAACAGGTAGATAAACGCTTTGAGCAGCTATATACATTCCTATGGATAATCACAGGAATATTCACAACTTTGACCGCAAGCGTTATAGCCTTTGCATGGTGGGACAGAAGAACTATAAAAATACGGGCTTTTGTAAAGCTAAACTACTTAACCGTTCCATAGAAATCTGTATATGGCTTTTCTCACATGGATACTATTTTTCACCTGTATATAAATCAGAGATTTTTCAGTGTATACAAGGTCATAGTCTATATCTACATTTCTGTTCACTGGTCCGGGATGCATGTAATACCTAACTCTTTCATACCTTTCCTTCGTAAGACCAAACTGTCTAAAGTATGAAGTTTCGGAAGGTATAAAGTTATCCCTTTGTCTTTCCTTTTGAAGCCTGAGCCATATTACTACGTCTGCCCATTCAATACCTTCATCTACATTGTCAAAAACTCTCTCCACTTTAAAGACTTCTATATCTCTCGGTATTAAAGTTCTAGGTCCCGAAACGGATACCTTTGCTCCGAACATAGTAAAGAGCGGTGCGCCTGAGCGAAAAACTCTGCTGTGTTTTATGTCTCCGACGTATAAAATTTTTAAATCTCTTAGTTCTCCGAAATGCTCTTTTAAAGTAAACAGGTCTATAATTCCCTGAGATGGATGTTGATGAGTACCATCACCTGCGTTTATAAGTCTGAGACTTAAGCTGTTCACTATACTTTCGTAGGGAAACAGAACAAAGGGTACTCGGAAAACCACGTATTCAAATCCTAATCCCTCAAAGGTTTTGAGAGTATCGTAAAAGCTTTCTCCTTTAACAGTAGAACTTTCAGATGAAGAAACATTATAGGTTTCAATTCCGAGTTCCCGTGCAGATTTTTCAAAAGATAACCTTGTCCTCGTAGAAGGTTCTGCAAAAAACAGAACTGCTGAGGCTTCAATTTTTTCTTTCCTGCCCTCTTTAAACTCCTTGGCTAAGCGTAGAATTTCTTCAACTTCGTCTTTTTTCAAGTCAAAAACACTTATAAGTCCCTTCATTTTCCGATTTGAGCGAGTTTTACAAATTCTTTAAATAAATAGTATGAATCGTGGGGTCCGGGAGAGTTCTCCGGGTGATACTGCAGAGCGAATATAGGTAACTCTTTATGTCTTATACCTTCAATGGTATTGTCTAAAAGATTGATATGGGTAATCTCAACATCTTGGGGCAAGCTTTCTGGGTCTATTGCGAAGTTGTGGTTCTGGGATGTGATTTCTATTTTGCCGGTTCTTAAGTCCTTGACGGGATGATTTGCTCCGTGATGTCCAAACTTCAGTTTATAAGTTTTGCCCCCCAATGCGAGCCCTATAATCTGACATCCCAAGCATATACCCATAATGGGCTTCTTTTCCTTATACTTTCTAACCAATCTTATACCTTCTACAACCCTTTGGGGGTCTCCGGGACCGTTGGAAAGGAATATAGCATCGGGATTTATCTTCTCTAGTATACTTTCCGCATTCTTAGGAGGGATAACTACTACTTTTGCTCCCTCCGATACAAGCCTTCTTAAGATGTTGAACTTTACACCAAAATCTATAACAGCTATCACAGGCTTTTGGTTATTTTTTTTAAGAAACCATTGATAAGGTCGTAATCTCCTTCATTCCAGTGATACACTTCGCATGTAGAAACTTCCTCCACGAGATTTTGCCGAGAAATGTCAGGTATTCTTTTTGCTTTTTCTACCAGCTTTACTGGGTCTTCTTCAATTGTGGAAATTACTCCCTTCATGGCTCCTTTTTCCCTTATCTTTTTTACAAGGGCTCTTGTATCTATACCGTAAATTCCCACTACACCGTATTCCTTCAAATATTCATCTAAGCTCTTTTTTGCTCTCCAATTGGAATACTTAAAGAAGGCTTCCTTTACTACAAAGCCGTTTACCTGAATACGTTTACTCTCTATATCTTCTTCGGTGATGCCGTAATTTCCTATCTGGGTATATGTCATCACTACTATCTGGCCCTTATAAGAAGGGTCTGTAAGTATTTCTTGATAACCTGTCATGGATGTGTTGAAAATCAACTCTCCTTGAGTTTCACCCGAAGCTCCGAAGGAGTATCCGATGAAATATGAACCGTCTTCGAGGGCTAAGATGGCACGTTTACGCATATTGGATTTTATTCTATACTTTCTTCCTTTAAAATACATCAGTATGAAAAAATACAAAATAGCCCTTTTAAGAGGGGACGGTATAGGTCCTGAGATAACCGAGCAGGCACTCAGGGTTTTGGACAAAATTGCGGAAATTTACGGTGTTCAGTTTGAATACAGGGAAGGATTAATAGGTGGAATAGCAATAGACGAAACGGGAACTCCTCTTCCCGACGAAACTTTGGAACTCTGTAGAAATTCTGATGCTATACTTCTCGGAGCCGTTGGAGGACCAAAGTGGGATAATCTTCCTACAGATAAAAGGCCTGAGAAAGGGCTCCTAAAAATAAGGAAGGAACTCGACCTGTATGCAAATCTTAGACCGGCAAAGGTATGGGATGCGTTAGTATCAGCATCTCCTCTAAAGGAGGATGTGGTAAAGGGAACGGATATGCTGGTTATAAGGGAACTTACTTCGGGAATATACTACGGGGAACCTAGAGGCATTTTTGAAGAAAAAAGGAAAAGATATGCTGTAAACACTATGAAATATACCGAAGAAGAAATAAGAAGGATTGTGAGGAAAAGCTTTGAAATAGCGAGAAAGAGGAGGAAAAAACTCACCAGTGTAGATAAAGCGAATGTTTTAGAAGTGGGCGCTTTATGGAGACAAGTGGTAGAAGAGGAAAAGAAAAACTTCCCGGATGTTGAACTAGAACACCTTTACGTTGATAACTGTGCTATGCAGCTCGTCAGAAGACCAACAACCTTTGATGTGATAGTCACAGGCAACATTTTCGGAGATATCTTATCCGATGAAGCAGGAGTAGTAGTCGGAAGTCTGGGAATGCTTCCATCGGCAAGTATAGGAGATAAATACGCTCTATACGAACCGGTTCACGGTTCGGCTCCCGATATAGCAGGTAAAGGTATAGCCAATCCCATAGCTACCATACTTTCTGCAGCTATGATGCTCAAGTACTCTTTCGGAATGGATAAAGCCCACGACCTTATTGAGAAATCCATTGAAGAGACATTAAACCAGGGTTATAGAACACCGGATATATGGAGTGAAGACACCATTAAGGTAGGTACTAAAGAAATCACCGATAAAATTTTAGAAAATATAGAGAGGTTTAAAGGTGAGTACCTTTAATACTTTTCTAATCTTACTATTCGTCATCGGTTTTTCCTTCTCCCAAGTTTCTCAAGAGCTTTTAAACTTTTTCAAAAGGGAAGGTTTCATAGTAAAGAAAAAAAACTCAAGGGTAATAATAGACCTTCCCAAAGGAAAAGTTTTTCCCGGCGAAAGATTTGAGGTTTTCCAAAAGGGTGAAGCTATAATTCACCCTGTTACAAGGAAAGTATTAGGATATGATGAGAAAAAAGTCGGTGAGATTGAAATAACACTTACAAAGGATAATTTTTCCGTAGCAAAAGCAATTGAAGATAAAGGATTTAAAGCAGGAGATAAGATTAAGCTATACACCGGCAGAGTTTGTTATATAGGCAAAGATGAGGGCTTTTACTCTTTAAGTCAAGTAATTGAGAATCTGAGCAGAGGAACAGACAACTGCGATTACGTTGTAAAAGAAATGGAAAACGGTTACGGGGTTTCCTTCAAAGGAAAACCTATAGCCTTTTTTCCTGTTTCCAACGTAGCCTTCCATAGAAAAGAAACTGTATTTGAATACTATGCTATAAAAGCTAAGTTCGTGAGAAGTCTGGAGGATTTACCTCTTTCGGCGGATATATGTAAGCTCTTTGGTAAGAAGGATTATTTGGTTGTCCTTTTCCCGGATAAGCTAAAAGTTTACGAAGTTTTGAAAACGGATTTCATAGAAATTACCTCTTACTCACTTCCACCTGGATATCCTGTAGGAGTGGTTTGTTATGAGAACGGGAAGGAAAACCTGATTATTGTAAACTCCGTTTCCAACGGGTCTGCGAGTTCATCTATACTAAAACCCGTAGGAGATACACTGATACTTGCTAAGAAGAATATCCCTTATATCTTTGGAATATTCGTTGAAAAAGGGAAAAAAGTTTTGATAGGTCAAGAACTGGGTGAAGGAGCTTCCTGGGGAGAAGTTTACAGGTTCGAACTTGAGGGATATAAACTTGTAAAAAAGGAACGTTTAAACCTTCCTGAAGGTTTCAGAATAGACGGCGCTGCAAAAAAAGGCAACATTCTGGTTTTTGTAGACAATGAGAGAAGACTAAGGGTATTCATAGGTGAAGAGGAAGTCCTCTCGGAAGATGGTTTCGGACTTTCTTATACAACCGCTAAAATTCCCGGAATATACGATTACGGAGAAGGAGATAAATACTT
>DQVZ01000262.1 GCA_015661465.1 Aquifex aeolicus | reverse complement strand
AGGATAACATTAACCCTGTCCTTCTCCTGTATTTTTCTGACGTCTTCGGCAAATGTATCCACTTTATAAATGTGAGATGTCGGTAAATTATGCAAAAGAAGGTTCATTATTCCGATAAGATAGGGAACATCTTTCTTTTCATGTCCGTAAAACATGTTGTGTAAAATTTTGGTTTCTTTTGTGGTAAAAACTTCCTTATTTCCCAGTATATGGTTATAACTCTCAATCAAGAATCCAGCAGAACCTAAAAACGGGTCTAAGATTATCTCACCGAGTTTTGGGTTAACAATCTTGACCATCAACCGAATTATGGGGCGGGGAGTGTAATACTCTCCCGCATATTTACCCATTTCCCCGATTTCCGGCAAAAGCTCTTCATAAAGTGTAGAAATAATGTAAATATCTTCCTTTGTTTTAAATTCAAGTTCATCAAGGAGTAAAGCAACCTCTCTTAGCTTATAGCCATCTCTTAGGAAATTCTGAATTTCTTTACCGCTAAAAATTGTGGCGATTAATTCTTTTTCTTCGTTTCCGCTAAGCTCTGAAAGAAAAGGAAAAAGATCATTGTTAATAAAGTTTATAAGCCCTTCACTTCTCCAATCCTTGTGAACCCAATCTTTCCACCGATAGGGAGAAGGTATATTCCTTTGGTATATTTCTCCTTTTAACTTAGACTTTAACTCCCTCTCATCTTCTAAATCGTCGTAAAGCTTTAGGAAAAGCATCCACGATAACTGAATTATGTAATTTACAGAGGCTATCTCATTTCTTAGCAAATCGCATGCCTGTTTGAACTTTGATTTTAATGTTTGTCTGTCCATTATCTAACACCTCCCGACTAATAAAGACTCTGAGAGATATTTTCAAGGGTATTAATGAGGTTATCTATACCACCAAAAGAATCTATAATCTCCTTTAGTTTGCCGATCTTCTGGATATCCGGTGATTCTAAAGCTTCAGGAGAAATCTCATCAATCCCTCCTATCTTGTATTTTTCTATGAGATTTAGTAAAACTTTCTTTGCGGTTTCATTGAAAGAGTTTATAATTTGTTGTTTTTCATTCAGCAGGGCTTGAGCCCTATCGTCTCTGCTTAAAATCGGAGCATCAAAGGCAACATGAGCGATAATATCAAAAGCATCCGCATCAAGTCTATGAAGTAATTGGGCTATTAACTCAGGATTTATACTCTTTACTTTCAAATCTTGTAAAAACCTTTTTCTTTTTTCTTTATCTACCCAGATTTTTCTTAAATCCTCCAGCGTGAGAACTTTTTTCCTAACATTTTCCCTGGCGTATTCAATATATTTCGCTTTGTTGAGTTTTTCTCCCTCTACTTCAACATATAATTCCTCCTCAGTGTAAACATTGATTCCTTTAACTACAATCTTACCTTCCTTCGGTTTTTTCTTCTTCAACTCAATTACGACCGTAATTTTATCTTTAGAAGGAACAGGATTAACGCTTATCTCTTTCGCTTTGTAGTTTTTTGCTTCAACTCTCACCTTTACAGGTGAATGGGGACAACCATCAATAGTAAATTCTCCGTTTTCGTCTGTTCTTGCCGGTTTAACCCGATTAACGCCTAACTTTACCGTTATCCTTGCATTTGAAATAGGAGTCCCATCTTCGCTATCCACAACCTTTCCTTTGATAAAGTAATCAAAGGGTCCTTCCGGAATATGAGGAGTATATTCTTCGGGAGGTAAATCCCATGGGTCTAAGAGTCGGGTTGCGTTTACAAAATCTATAATCCTGAAAAAGAATTTGTCCGTATCTTCGCTTATTCTACTTCCTCTACCTATGATTTGTTTAAACAGCACTTT
>DQVZ01000004.1 GCA_015661465.1 Aquifex aeolicus | reverse complement strand
ATAAAATCCTAGGAAATCTTAGATTACATTTAGGGAAAAAATACGGTCTCATAGAGGAAAATAAATGGGATATTTTCTGGGTTGTAGACTTTCCTTTGATGGAGTGGGATGAAGAGGAGGGAAGATTTGTATCTTTACACCATCCCTTTACTATGCCCAAAGAAGAAGATATCCCTCGATTGAAGGAAGCTTTAGAGACCGATGACCTTGATAGGAAAAAGGAATTAGTTCATTCAGTAATGGCCCGTGCTTACGATATGGTTTTAAACGGTGAAGAAATAGGGGGTGGTTCAATACGTATTCACAGGAAGGACGTGCAAGATATAGTATTTAAACTCCTCGGAATTGAAGAAAAAGAAGCAAAGGAGAAATTCGGATTCCTTCTCGAAGCTCTAAAGTACGGTGCCCCTCCTCATGGAGGGTTTGCTTTCGGACTTGACCGTATAGTTGCCCTAATGCTTGGACTTGATTCCATAAGGGATGTAATAGCATTTCCTAAAACTCAGAGAGGAGTATGTCCTCTTACCAATGCTCCCGATTATGTTGAAACCAAACAATTGAAGGAATTACACATAAAGGTAGTAGAATAGAGTTATGGGAAAAAGAATAACCACTCCTCTCACGGACGAGGTAATAGAGCAGTTAAGGGTAGGGGATAAAGTTTTAATAACCGGATATATTTACACTGCTCGTGATGCTGCTCACAAGAGAATGGTTGAAACTATACTTAAGGGTGAAAGTCTTCCTATAGACTTGCAGGGTCAAATAATCTACTATGTAGGACCCACTCCACCAAAACCAGGCCAGATAATAGGTTCAGCAGGTCCCACTACTGCTATAAGAATGGATAAATACGTAGAACATCTATTGAAACTCGGACTAAAAGGGATGATAGGAAAAGGTTATAGAAGTCCACAAGTGAGGGAACTCCTTAAGAAATACAAAGCGGTTTACTTTGCAGCCGTAGGTGGTGTAGCAACTCTTTTACAAAAACATATAAAGAGTTCCGAACTAATAGCCTACGAGGACTTGGGAACTGAGGCTATAAGAAGGTTATACGTTGAAGATTTTCCGGTAGTGGTGGCAAACGATATCTACGGCGGCGATATATTTGAAGAAGGTAGGAAAAAGTATGCGAAGATAGATGTTTGAAAAAGTAAGACAGATAAAGGAAAAAAAGGAAGAGGAGCTAAAAAAAGTTTTAACAGAGCTCTGGGAAAAGCGTGTAAAGCTGGAGAAAAATTTAGCAAAGCTGTTCTCAGAGTATGAAGAACTAAGAATTCATATTTCCTCTATAGAAGGTATATACAGGTTAAGAGCCATTACAGAGAAAATAAACGACATAAAGGAAAAGATAAAGAAACTTGAAGAAGAAGAAAGAAAGGTCCTTGGTGAAATCTTCGATGTAAAGAGGGAGATAAAGGCTTTGGAGATAGTAGAGGAAAAAAAGGAAAGGGAAAACCTGAAGAGGGAAATCTCATTATCCATTCAGGAACTTAGTTTTATAAACTTACTCAAGAAAATTCTTTCCGTGTGTATCCTTTTTTTCGGTTTTACTTTCTCGGAAAGTGCTGTTCAAAAATCTATTAAAAAGGATTTGGAAAATAACTTAGTAAAGGATTATAAAATGCTTTTAAACATTATTGAACGGAAACTAAAGGAGTTAAAAGAAGAAAGGGAGAGACTCAAAGCTCTAAAGTCTGAGGCTTTATCCGAAGAAGAGGAAAAGAAAGTTGAAAAAATAGTAAAAGCTATAGGAAAAGCTCCGGGAGATGAAATAGCTCCGATGGTTGAAAATTTACCACCTAAACTTGCCGCCGAGGTGCTTTTGCGATTAAAGGAAAGGAAAGCCGGGGAAATCCTTGCTAATATGAATCCACAGAAAGCTTCAGAGATTGTAAAGTACATACTTTCCAGAAATCCGGAATTCGCTAGGAAAATTTCTTCTACTTCAGATTAAAGTACTTCAAAATAGCCCTGTATATACTGTAGGCTACTTTCTTTTGGAACCGGGAATTTGCTAATTTCCTCGCTTCTTTGGGATTTGTAATAAACCCTACTTCTATAAGAACTGAGGGTGTTCCCGGTGTTTTTAGCACTGCAAATCCTGCTCTTCTTATACCTTTAAAGTGAACATCCCTTTTTAAATTTCTTTTGAGTTCCCTCGCTAAAACTTTTGCAAATTTTACACTTTCCTCTAATGTAACTCTAAAAGCCAAATCGGTAAGTATCATACGGGTATTCCTGTAATAGGCTCCGCCGTCGTTTATAAGAAGCTGTGCATAATATCTATTCTTAATAATTTCCCTCTTCTTTTCCGCAGCACTTCTGTATGAAAGGGCAAATATTTGGGTTCCGCGTGCATAAGGTTTTTTTCGCGGAGCTGCATCCGCATGTATACTCACAAAGAGATGAGCTTTATTTTTAATGGCTATTTGAGCTCTTTTCTGTAGAGGAACGTAATAGTCTCCCCACCGGGTCATGATAACTTTAAATCTTCCGTCTTTCCTCAGGTAATAGGCGAGATATCTGGCTATTTGAAGGTTAACCCATTTTTCCTTTATCCCTCTCCAGCCTATAGCTCCCGGGTCTTTCCCTCCATGTCCGGCATCTATAACTATAACCTTTTTAGTAAATTTTGGTTTAAATCTAAACTTTTTATCTTTAGTCAGGTCTACGACAAGTCTCGGCGGATTCTTTAGTATAAAACTTCTTACTTTGAATTTCTCGGGAGGTTTTATTACAATTCTCTTGCCCCAATTATGATTACCTATTTTGTATTTGAATCTTTTGGGAAGTCTGATTTTAAGTATCTTTACCCTTTTATCGAAGATATCAATAACCACCCTGTAAGGTTTTTCTAAACGAAATACTCTGTACTTTACGGGCTTACTGAGGTCAAGAACCAACCTTATTTTATCTTTATGGATTCCGTATCTTACTTTTACAAGGGTTTTTGGAAATGCAAGGTTGACAAGTAGTATAAATATACTAAAAGTGATTAAACTCTTCCGGAACACTTATCTCCTCCTCCACCTCCTCTTTTTTGGTAGCCCACGGAGCTAACGGGAATTTTATCATTATAGGATTAGGAATATCGGGCTGGTAAAGTATCATCGTTCCCTTCTTAAGCATTATAGCCCTCTGACGGAAATTTCCCGTTAGGAACTCATACTCTTTACTGAGGACTTCACTGCTGTCAAGTCTTCCCGTTACTTTTACAGCAGCATTTGCCACTATTCTTTTTTCGATTTCACTTGCCGTTTGTTGAGCACCGATGAGTATTACCCCCAAACTCCTTCCCCTTTCAGCTATATCTAAAAGTATGTCCTTTATAGGACTCCACTTATCCTTAGGAGCGTATTTGTTCAATTCATCTAAAACTACGAAAACTTTAGGATAAGGGTTTCCCGTTTCTTCTTTCTCCTTGAATATCTTTTTTAGAATAGAACCTACAACAAACATTTTGGCTATACTGTGAAGGTCTGAAATATCTATTACCGTGAGCTGATGGTCTCTCCAGTTTATATTTTTGGTTTCCTCTCCATGGACAAAAGACTTAACGTAATATATTGCGTGTTCAAAACGTCTCAAGAAGGCGTACACCGTTGCCTGTGTTGCATTACCGAACCACTCTTTAAATCTATCTTTATCCTTATCCCTTTCTTCCAAAATTTCCTGAAGCATTTTGAGGACTTGATTTAGTGAATTTATTTCCCTCCCGTATTCATCAAGAAGTGCTTCCGCAGGGCTATTCTCCGCTAACTGCTTGAGTTTATCGGAAACCCTGTCTATTAAGTAGTGTAAATTAGAAGTCCCCTCATCCCCTTCAGCAAATAAAAATTTAATTAAACCCTCCTTTGCAAAATCCTTCATAGACCATTTGTATACGTTTATTCCCGTTTTCCTTTCACCCGACAAGGGGACATTGCTCCATTCCATTTCAGGAGGAGCGTAGAAAGCAACGTTCTTAAACGGCTCAGGAGGAAGTCCTAATTTTTCAAAGGCTTCTCTATCTTCCTTTGAAAACCTCTTGTTTCTTTTATCTATCCATAACAGGTCTTTACCTTTAACGTTAAAAATAATCCCGTGAATTTTACTCCTGTCATCAGCTTTTTGGAATATAGAGTAAAGGAGAAACAACGCATAAGAGGTCTTAGTAGCTACTCCGGACATCCCTGATATGGATATATGTGCTCCTTCTCTTCCATTTACAAAATCGTAGTTAAGGTAAACCACATTTCCGTTTCTGGTAAGCCCAGCGGGAATTTTCCTCTTCATATTGTCGTAATAAAGAGCTTTTTCGAAGTCCAAACCTTCAGCTTTGTAAGCGTAATCCCCAGGTGTAGGAGGGATAAAAACCTCAGGTTCTATTCTTGTTACGGAAACCTTTGCCATGTAAGCTAAATTTGCGGGAACTACCCCGCTGTTTACAAGCTGGGCATCGTAAACCAGTTCTACGCCTTCGAGGTACTTTATAACTTCTTGAACTACACCGTAGAACTTTATTTCTTGATTGGAACCATCTATTTTTGAATTAACCACTATAATATCATCAAGTTGGACGAACTTTCCCTTCTCGACTCCAATCCAGAATTCAAGAGGATTGGAAGGCTTTGTTCCAAGGACTATACCTACTTTCATAATTGAGGCACCTCTTCCGATAAATATTTATAATCAATCCTTATGAAATTTGCCATTTGTGTTTTTCCCGGGTCCAATTGTGATTACGACACCTACTACGTGATACGTGATGTTCTTGAGAAAGATGTTGAGTTTGTACTTTGGAATCAAAAAGAGCTTTCCAAATACGATTGCGTCATTTTACCCGGAGGTTTTTCATTTGGAGATTATCTAAGACCCGGAGCTCTTGCATCTAAAACTCCTCTTGCCGAAGCTGTTTATGAATCTGCCCAAAAGGGTAAATACGTTATAGGCATTTGCAACGGTTTCCAAATACTTACTGAACTTAAACTCCTTCCCGGAGCTTTACTTCCCAACATAAACGGAAAATTCATATGCAAATGGGTTAACTTACGTGTAGAAAATGACAATACTGCCTTTACCAGGGAACTTGACAAAGGAGAAGTTCTGAGAATTCCTATAGCTCATCATGACGGAAGATATTACATTACTGAGGAAGAATTAAAACAAATGGAAAACAGAGGCCAGATATTGTTCAGATATTGTGACGAAGAGGGAAGAGTTAGTGATGAAAGCAATCCGAACGGTTCGGTATCCAATATAGCCGGAGTTATGAATAAAGAAGGTAATGTCTTTGGAATAATGCCCCATCCAGAAAGAGCATCTGAAGATATCTTAGGATCCCACGATGGTTTGATGTTATGGTATTCCTTGCTTAGGGAATAAAGATTTATGGTATTCTTAATTAAGTGATTAGTCCTGACATAGTAAGAGATGCACTAAAAAAGAAAAAAGTAAGAAGTGAAGAAGCTTTCGGTCTTGAGTATTTAAGATTTAACGATGATTACAAAGATATACCCAGAGGTACCGTTATATTCAAAGATTTCGTTATATGGGGATATCCCCATATAGGAAGAATTTTTATGTTGGAAACCGGATTAAAAGAGCAATTCGAAGCACCCTTTTGGGTAGAAGAAAAAGTTGATGGCTATAACACGAGAATATTCAAGTATGGAGAAAACTACTACGCCCTTTCGAGAGGAGGATTTATCTGTCCTTTTACCACCGATAGACTGGAAGACCTTATTGACCTTAGAATACTCGATGAAAATCCTGACTTGGTCATATGTGCAGAGGTGGCAGGTCCGGAAAATCCGTATATAGAGGAAAGTCCCCCTTACATAAAGGATGATGTTCGTATTTTTGTGTTCGATTT
>DQVZ01000294.1 GCA_015661465.1 Aquifex aeolicus | reverse complement strand
TACTTTCTAATCTAACAATGCATCTACATAAGCGTTTACATCAAAAGGTTGAAGGTCTTCTATCTTTTCTCCTACACCTATAAGCTTTATAGGAATTTTCAATTCTTTACATATTGCTACTACTGCTCCTCCTTTAGCACTTCCGTCCAGCTTAGTAATAACTATACCCGTTATGTCTATTGCTTCTTTGAAAACCTTAGCTTGTTGTATAGCATTTTGCCCAGTTGTAGCATCAATAATCAGAAATGTCTCTGAAGGTTCTTCCGTATCAAACTTTTTTATAATCTTCTTTATCTTTCTAAGCTCGTTTATAAGAGGTTCCTTTGTATGTAGCCTGCCTGCTGTATCTATAAGAACAACGTCGTACCCCCCTTCTTGTGCCTTTTTCATTCCCTCGTAAACCACAGCCCCCGGGTCTATACCCTCCTGCTTCTTAACTAAGTCCACTTCTGCCCTTTTTGCCCAAACCTCCAGTTGCTCAATTGCAGCGGCTCTAAATGTGTCCGCAGCTACCAAAAGAACTTTCTTACCATTACGTTTTAATTGATAAGCAAGCTTACCTATCGTTGTAGTTTTTCCTGAGCCATTTACTCCCACAAAAAGTAGTACAGCTCTAGTTTTTTCGGGAATATTCAAATTACCTCTGCAGTCCTTTAAAAGCTCCTTTAACTCCTTCTTCAGAAGTTTTTTTAATTGTTCACTTTCCTTTATGTTCTTCCTGATAGCCTCTTTTCTTAGTCTTTCCGTTATATCTACAGCTGTCTTTACGCCTACATCTGCCTTTACCAACATTTCTTCGAGTTCTTCGAAGAACTTTTCATCAACCTTTCTTCCTCGGAAAAGAATTCCAAACTCAACCGCTTCTTTTGTTTTCTTTAAACCTCTTTTTAATTTCTCCAGTATGCTTTCCTTCTTTTCCTCTATAAGACCCAGCTCTAACTTTAACTCCTTAATAAAGTTCTTAAGCTCTTCTTTTCTATCGTAAGGAACTATATTTAAAGCTCTTCCCGCGTAGTCCAGGGCTTCTTTATTCTTGCCAAGCTGTTTATATATCTTCGCTACGTTGAAAATGCTTTCAAAGTCTCCTACCTTCAGATACTCTTCTATTGCCTTTTCATAGTCTCCTGCAGCTTGATAAACTTTAGCTCTTTCCTTCGCAGTTCCCATTTTGCCGCCGAATTTCTTGAGGTATGGATAAGCTTGAACAAGCTTTCCTTCTTGAACGTAAAGTTCAAATAAAACTTCTGCAAGGTCCTCCCGCTCCGAAGCATACTTTTTCAATATCTTCTCCGCTTTATCCTTCTTCCCTTGTTTTATGATTTCAAGAATGGCATTTTTATCTCCCTTTTCAGCTTTTTTTTCTACATCGGACTTTCTCCAGAAGAAAACCATAGAGTTTAATTTACTATAAAAAGTTTTATAATATCCTTTTCCTATGGGTTTTAGAATAAATACTCCCCTTCTGGCTACCGATGTGATAATAAGGCTGTGGGAAGAAGACAAGTTTAAAGGAATAGTCCTGATAGAGAGAAAGTACCCTCCTGTAGGGCTTTCACTCCCCGGAGGTTTTGTAGAAATAGGAGAAACGGTGGAGGAAGCAGCAATAAGGGAAATGAAAGAAGAAACAGGACTGGATGTTAAACTTTCAAAACTTTTGGGAGTCTATTCAGACCCAGACAGAGACCCAAGAGCCCATGTAGTTTCCGTAGTATGGATAGGTGATGCTCAAGGAGAGCCTAAAGCAGGAAGCGATGCTAAAAAAGTAAGAGTCTTTAAACTTGAGGAAATACCTCTTGATGAGCTTGTATTTGACCACAAGAGGATTCTTCTGGATTTTATGAGATTATGAACAAAGATATATACCTCAACCTTTACATTTCTTTAAACTCGATGAAAATATCGTGGTTACTGCTCAAGGGCATAGAACACTATCGTAGGGAAGGTGATATTATGTATTGGTTATGAAGTGGATAAAGCTCAAAAGGAACAAAATAAGGGTTTATGGAAAGCCTGTAAAAATTTTAATGAAGGGTTTGACAGCTCCAGAAGAACATACACACTTTCTACACGGGCTATTTACCAATGATATAAAATCTTTAAAGCCTTATACATTCAATTACAACTTATGGTTAAAACAAAATGGAAACCCGATTGCGGATTTCTTTGTTTATAAAATTAAAGATTACTATATACTCGACACAGAGGAAGATGCGGACTTTGTAATAAATGAGTTCACAAGATTAAAACTATCCTTAAAGGTGTATTTTGATAACCTGGATTTGTACGAACACGTTTTTATTTACGGAGAAGGAGCTGAAGCCTTTGTAAAGGAAAAATTCGGAACAGAGTTAAAAGATTACGAAGTAAAAGAGATTAAAGATGATGTGTTCATAGCGAAGAACCCGGTAAGACTGAAAGAAACGGGTTTTGATTTGTTCGGCAATATAGAGGAATTTATCAAGGAACTACTCGAAGAGGCTAAAGTTTCCGAAGATGAATTTGAAGAGGAAAGGATAAAAAACTGTGTTCCCAAAATCCACAAAGAATTGAGAGAAGGTTTCTCACCTTTAGAAGCTGGAGTGCTTTCCTACGCAATAAGCTTGAACAAAGGTTGCTACGTAGGTCAGGAAGCAATAGCAAGAGTCTACTTCAGAGGTAGAACTCCCCGAATTCTCGTTAAGTTTGAAGTTTTGGAAGGTGTTAAGGAAGGGAATAAGATACTGGAAGACGGTAAAGCGATAGGACTAATAACTTCTGTATCACCCTCCGGAAATACAGCATTAGGGTACATGTTGAGGGCTAAACTAGAGTTAGAAAAGGAATACAAAACTGAGAAAGGGAGAGTAAAAGCCTTAGAGATCTGCGAAGGTGGAAAAGCTGAATAGTGTTGCAAAACTCACAGAAGAGTATTTAAAAAACTATTGCAGTAACTTAGAAACCAAGAGGGAAAATAATAAATATCTGTTCTTTTGTGGCAATTACTTAATAGGTTCTACCCTTAACGAAAATTTCTACTACGCTTACAACTGGATAAAGTTATAGCTTCTTCTCTACTTCTTTTTTCACATATTGCCACGCATCTCTTAAATCCCTGAAAATCTCAGCTATCTTTATGAGCTCATCCTTCTTTTTATCCGTTTTTACAAGAGTAGAAAGTATAACGGTATAAATTTGGTTTAAATTTTTAGCTATTTCTTGACCCTTTTCTAAATCGAGAAAAGACTTTAAAGCACTTACTATATCGTAGACCTTATCTATATTTTCAACAAATTCCTTTCTCTTTTCTAAATCCTCTCTCAAATCGTAGAGTTCTATAGCCCTTTCCATACATTCGATAGCCTTATCGTACAGCATAATTATCTGTGTAATCGGGGAAGCTGTCTCAATCATATTCTGAAAGTATACATCTGCTACATTTTTCATTACTTTTTACCTCCTGTCATTTCTGACAGCGAGACCATAAACTGCTGAAGTCTCGCCCTTATATCGTTTGCATAATTCATAAAACTCTCAAGCTGAGAAAATTGTCTCTTCAGGAGAAACTCTTCTCTCCTGAGTCTTTCTGCCAATACTCTTACCCTTTCATCTATCCTATCTATTTGGTTTTGTAAGAAATCTTTGAAATCTTTAAAGGACTCGTAATTGACCTTTATAAAGTTCTTGGAAGTGTTAAGAAACTCGTTCATTTTGAGTTGAAACTCATCCATATTGTCTTGAATAACTTGCTCGAGATTTCCGCTCAAAGCAATCGTTCCGTCCTCTTTGTATTCAATTAATCCCAGTTCTATTAAAGGGTTCAAAGCAT
>DQVZ01000074.1 GCA_015661465.1 Aquifex aeolicus | reverse complement strand
GGTGCTACAGGGTATGTGGTTTATGAAATTGTAAAACCAGTATATATAGAGCCTAAAGTGGTTGAAATTAAATACGGTACACCGGTTCCCGATATTGCAAAAAAACTGGAAAATAATGGGATTATAAGTTCAAAATATTACTTTCTAATTCTTCACGCATTTAAAAGGAGTAAACTGGAAGCGGGGGAATATGAATTTAAAGGTTTCCTGAGTGTTTACGATGTGTATAAAATCCTCGAAGAGGGTAAAACTAAACTGTACAAAATTACCGTAAAGGAGGGTGATGACCTTTTTGAAATAGCCAAAAATCTGGAGAGAAACAATATATGTAGTGGTGAGGATTTCTTAAAATACGCCCTATCGGAAAAGGTAGCCGAAAGATATAATCTGAACGTACCATCTATGGAAGGCTTCCTATTTCCGGATACTTATTATTTTTCGAAGAATACACATCCTCTAAAGATAATAGATGTTATGTATAAAAACTTCCTTTCTAAAACCGAAGAAATGAGAAGAGAGTTAAAAAAGAAAAACCTCTCAGTGGAGACCTGGGTAATTGTAGCTTCTATGGTAGAAAAAGAAACTTTCCTGGATAAGGAAAAACCGTTAATAGCAGCTGTAATTTACAACCGTTTAAAAAGGGGGATGAAACTACAAATAGACCCTACGGTCATATACGCTGCAAAAAGGAATGGTTTCTGGAGAGGAAAACTGTTAAAAAAATTTTATAAACTCGACGACCCCTACAATACCTATATGTACTACGGACTTCCCCCCGGACCTATATCCAATCCCGGACTTGCTTCCCTAAAAGCTGCACTTTATCCCGCAGATGTCGACTACCTTTACTTTGTTGCAGACAAGTACGGACAGAAACATTACTTTTCCAGAACTTATGTAGAGCATCTGAGGAATATGAGGAAAGCAGGTCGGTAAATTTTTCTTTAAGTCTATACTTAAAAACTATGGTTTCCTCTTTTGTGATAACAGGTTTTTTAGGAAGCGGTAAGACAAGCTTAATAATAAATTCTGTAAAAGAACATCTTAAAGACAGAAAGGTTGCAATAATTGTAAATGAGTTTGGTGAAGTAGGTGTAGATGGAAAAATCTTACAGAACGTCTATTCAGAAGTTATAGAACTCTCGGAAGGTTGTATATGTTGTAAACTGAGTGCTGAATTTGAAAGCTCAGTTCAAAGGCTCATTCAAGATTATAATCCCGAAGCGCTTATAGTTGAAACCTCAGGAACTGCAGAACCTTTCCCTATAGTTTTTAGTCTAAAGACCTTAGGTCTATTTGTGGAAGGTGTTATATGTGTCGTAGATACAAAAAATTTCTTTAAGTATAAAGACGACGAAACTGCAAAGTATCAACTTGCAACGGCAAATATAGTGGTTCTCAATAAGATAGATATCGTAAGCGAAGAACATATAGCAAAGGTAGAGGAAGAAGTAAGAAATATCAAAGACAAGTATAAAGTAGTAAACCTCTTTTCTCAAGAGCAAAAGGAAAGTTTTTATAAAGTCTACAGGGGGGTTTACGGAAAAGTTCCTGCGGAGGTGTTCAAAGGAACGGGAACACCTGAACACCTTAAAGAAAAGATTCATATTCATTCCCACGAAAATAGAAAAGAAGAAGTAATTCATTTTGATAAAGAACTCACGGAAGAGGAACTCGTAAACTTCTTAAAATCCTTACCCGAGGATGTAATAAGGGCAAAAGGTATTGTGAAGTTAAAGGATTGTCCCCTTCCCGTAATAGTTCATTACGTTTTCGGAGATTACGATATAGGTATGCTGGCAGAAAATTACAAGGGAGATTCCTTTCTCGTTTTAATCAAATGAAATGGATATAAGGAATTTTATAGATAACGCTATTCTGAAACCTTTTTTTACCGAAAAGGAAGTAGAAAATTTCGTAAAGGAATCGGAAAGATTGGGAATGTACGCTGTATGTGTAAACCCGTTTCATGTAAAACTCGCGAAAGCTTGTAGTAAAGGGAAGATAAAAATCTGCTCGGTGGTTGGATTTCCTTTCGGACTTAGTAAAACTCCGATAAAGGTAAAAGAAGCCGTTTGTGCGGTAGAAGACGGAGCGGAAGAACTGGACATAGTCATAAATATTTCCGCCTTTAAATCTGGAAATCTCAATTACGTTGAAAGGGAACTCAAAGAGATTTTCCGCGAAACTCCGAAAGTAGTACACAAGGTAATTATAGAAACCGCCTATCTTACCGAGAAAGAAAAGGATGAAGCTGTGCGTATTTGCATAGATACAGGTGCGGATTTTGTAAAAACATCTACGGGATTTGCACCAAAAGGTGCTACGCTGGAGGATATAAAGTTTTTGAAAAAAGCTGGAAAAGGAAAAATTAAAGTAAAAGCTTCGGGTGGAATCAAGGATTTAAAGACCGCTCTTGCCATGATAGAAGCGGGAGCCGACAGAATAGGAACCAGTAGCGGTATAGAAATAGTAAAGGAATTTTTAGGTTCCTATATTTTTCTTAAATGACTCCTTTGGATTTTTATCAATACTTAATTAGAAAGGGGTTTGAAGAAAGAAAATCTCAAAGGGATATGATATCCATTGTTGATAAAGTCCTACAAAAGGGCGGAGTAAAGCTTGTAGAAGCTCCGACAGGGACGGGGAAAACTTTTGCTTATTTGATTCCGATAATTGTAAGACAGCAAAAAGCTATAATTTCAACTGGGACAAAAATCCTTCAAGACCAACTAAAGAGGGATATAGAGTTTCTCTCAAGTCATTGGAAAATTCTTACAGGTAAAAAAATCAGCTATGCGGTGATTAAAGGTAAAGGAAACTATCTCTGTCTGGATAGATTCTTCAAAGAGGAAATCGAAGCTGAAGATAGATTGGAAATAGAAACTCTCATAGAAACCGAGTGGGACGGGGATTTAACCCTTACCGGTATTTCCATGGAAAGCCTTACGAAAATTAACGTAGATGAAGATTACTGTACATACGCTTACAGGCAAACCTGTCCGTATTTTAGCCAATGTTATTACTGGAGTAGGGTAAAAAGACGGGAAGCGAGTGCTGATATCCTCGTTATTAATCACTCCCTCTTAGCTCTAAAAGATTTTGACACAAAGGGGCGTATTCTTATAATAGACGAAGCCCATGAGCTCGACCGATACCTTACCCTTGCCACCACCTTCGGTATATCTCTATACTGGTTCAAAGATGTTCAAAAGGGATTAGAAAAACTCTTAGGAGAAAGTGTTTACCTTCCCGCTGAAGAATTCTTTATAAAGAACTTTGAAAAGCTTTTCTCGGAAGAAGATAGAGAAAAACCTTTAGAGGATTTAAAAGAATATATCCCTCAAATGAGGGAGCTTCTCTACGAACCCCTGAGGATAAGTGTCAATAAGCTCCGTGAAAAGATAAAAAAGGAAGTAAGAGACTTTGCAGAAAATAGGTTAATGGTGAGCTTCACCTTTAAGGACTACATAGCAAATACTTTGTTATTTGAGGAGGAGTTCATAGAAAATTTAAATGCAGGCTACGAGGAACCCACTGCGGAGGAGAGGGATTTAATAGACTTAATTAAGAAGCTCGATTTTTACAAGAGAAAATTAAATAAGCTTAAGGCTTTTATAGGGCTTGCGGACAGGGAAGAAGAAGGTATAGGCTTTCAGATAGGCAGGAATTGGAGCAAAAAGTTAAACGGGTACAATTACAGATTAGAAGCCTTTTATATATTTCCCCAGGGCATTATAGAGCCTGAAGATTATAAAGGAGTAGTTCTTACTTCCGCTACTATTGAACCCGAAGATATATACCTTACTACGGGAATTGCGGGAGAATACCATAAACTAGAGCATAACTATGACTATACGCGTTCTACAGTAATAATTGAGAATACAAATCCTAAAAGAGAAGACTGGAAAGAGAAACTCCTAACAAGCTATTACATCCTTCGTTCCCAATACGACAGAGTATTAGTTCTCCTTACTAACAGAGAACACTTAAAACTCTTTGAGGAAGAAGAGGTCGGCATTCAGGGAAAAGATAGCCTTACAAAATTGATAGAGTACTTGAGAAAGGGCCATATAAAGGTTCTGGTAGGTCTGGATAGTTTATGGACAGGTGTAGACATTAAGGGAGATAAAGGTATCTTGATGTCAAAATTACCCTTTGAAAATCCTAATGACCCTTTAACTTACCACAGGATAAAGTTTCTAAAGGAACAAGGAGAAGACCCGTTTTTATACCAAAGAAGAAAGGCATACATAAAGTTCAGACAAGGGATAGGGAGGTTGGTAAGACAAAAATCCGATAGAGGAACTATCGTTATTTGCGACAACAGAATATGGCGATACAGGGAATTTATAGATTTTCTCAACTCTATCGGAATAAGAATAATTCCGAAGGGCAAATTTACTAAATCCGGATACAGGTATCCCTTTTGGTAGTATTTTCTTTATATGCTTTTCGACAGATATATACTGTTTAACTTTCTTACCGTATTTACGGCGGTAAGTTTTGTAAGCGTAGTTCTCGTTTCTACGTACGCTTTACTTGACTTTCTTTTAGGTTTTAAAGAAAGAAATTTCAAAATAGCTCTCGAGTATTTTTTCAATCTGCTACCTTTGGGCTTTTACTATCTCTCTTTTGTTGTCCTATCAATAGCTATAATCCTTTTCTTAAAGAGAATTTTTGAGAGAAAAATAGAGCTTACACTCCAAAGTTTTATGATATCACCTTTGAGGTTTTCCGCACCTCTGCTTACATTTTCCCTTTTACTTTCCCTTATTTTTATATTGGGAAATCAATTTTTATTCCCAAAGCTCATAGGAAATCTATGGTACATAGAAAAAACCTTTAAAAAGAAACAAAGAATTGGCGGAGTAATAAAGAATTTTTGGTTTTTAAAGGAAGGGAAAAACTTCAAAAGCTACTACTATATAGAGAATTTAAATCTTTCTGATGGAATTCTTTTCAATCTCTACTCAATAAAGGTAGATAAATTTTCTTTAAAGCCGGTAGAAATACTCAAAGTTTTTACTGGAAAATGGAAAGGCAATAATTTGTTTGCGATAAATGGAGAATCTTACAATTTCCTTGAAGAAAAGAGAAAATTTTTTTACAACAAGAGGATAGAACTCGCTCTTACCCTCAGGGATGTTCAATTGTTTGCAGAAAAAGTAGACTTTCTATCGTTGAAGGACTTATTGGAATTATCAGCAAAGAGTAAAAAGTTCGGATTGAATGCGGAAATATACCTCGGAGAGCTGATATTCAGAATTCTATTTTCACTTCTGCCCTTCTTTATTTCCTTATTTACCCTGTACCTTTACTTTAGGTTTAGGGAACTTAAGAAAGTGGTTCTACCTTTTATTTTTGTCGTTATATCCCTCTGGAGTATAGTTCTCCTTCCAAAAATACTTACCCAAAAGGCAAACCAGCCAGCAAATTTATCGCTTATACCGATAATTCTATTGGTATTCCTTACTCTAAAAGGAATACACAATCTTAGCAAAGGATTCAGGGTCTAGGCTCGCAGTTCCTACCAGGAGTCCATCTATTTCATCATGTTTCATAAATTCTTTCGCGTTATCAGGTTTGACACTTCCCCCGTAGAGGATTCTCGTTTTACCTTCATTTTTAGGGTTAAGTTCGTTCAAGAGATTTCTTATGAAGGTATGTACTTCTACGGCGTCTTCTGGTGTTGCAGGAATGCCTGTTCCTATTGCCCAAACGGGTTCGTAAGCTATGTCTATCTTATCTATATGCTCTTCCACTCCAGCAAGTGCAAGTTTTATCTGGGTTTCTATAACTTTAAAGGTCATCCCTGCCTCCCTTTCTTCCTTTTTCTCCCCTACACAAAGGATGGGTCTTATTCCCATTTCAAGACAGGCTACAATCTTTCTATGAATTAGCTCATCGGTTTCTCCGAATATATGTCTTCTTTCAGAGTGGCCCACTATTACATACTCACAACTCAACTCTTGAAGCAGGGGTATTGATATTTCTCCAGTATAAGCTCCTTTCTTCTCGTAGTAACAATTCTGAGCTCCTAGTTTTACTCCTGTTCCCTGAAGCAGCTGACTTGCAACGTAAAGGGAGGTGAAAGGCGGACATATTAGGATTTCCCTGCTTTCTGGGTGTTCGACAAAATTTAGGAACTTTTTAATGTATTCTTCGGTTTCCTTTACGGTCTTGTTCATTTTCCAGTTTGCCGCTATAAGCCTTCTCATAGGAATTCATTCTACACATAATATTTCCTATGAACGTTTGTGAAAGACTGGAAGAAATCCTTGAAAGAATCGAAAAGGCCTGTAAAAGAGCGTCAAGAGGTAGTAAGTGTGCAAAATTACTCGGGGCTTCTAAAACTGTCTCCCCAGAAGTGATAGGGGAATTTTACAATTGTGGTTTAAGGGTTTACGGTGAGAATAGAGTTCAGGAATTTTTGAAAAAATTAGAAGCTCTTAAAGATTTAAATATCGAATGGCACTTCATAGGAAGACTTCAAAGGAATAAAGTAAAGTATTTAATGAATAAGGTAGTATTGATTCACTCTCTGGATAGAAAAAATTTAGCGGACGAGATACAGAAAAGAGCTTTAAAGAATAATATAATTCAAGAGGTTCTCATAGAAGTCAACGTAGGGGGTGAAGAAACGAAAGGGGGTGTCCGGCCGGAAAATCTAAAGGAACTTTTCGAATATACTCTTAAGCTTCCTAACGTAAAAGTTATAGGCCTGATGACTATACCTCCGTATTTTGATAACCCTGAAGAAGTGAGACCTTACTTTGAGAAACTCAGAAAATTGAGAGATGAGCTTCAGGAAGAATACAAAGTATCTTTACCACATCTTTCTATGGGCATGTCCAACGATTTTGAAGTTGCTATAGAAGAAGGAGCCACAATTGTACGTATAGGTACATTACTCTTCGGGGAGCGGAAGTAGTGATGAAGCTAAAGTATAAAATTTGGTTCGAGAAAGATGGAGAACCTGTTCTTACAGAGTTGAAGTATAGAATCCTAAAAGGAGTAAAGGAGACAGGTTCCATAAAGGAGACCTCTAAAAGACTGGAAATATCCTACAAAAAAACCTTAGAACACTTAAAGGCTATGGAAAGCAGGTTAGGCTATAAGGTGGTTATCAGAGAAAGAGGAAAGGGGGCTGAACTTACCGAAAAAGGAGAAAAGCTCTTAAGGAAGTACGAAGAGGCAAAAAGAGTATTTGAAAATGTAACAAAGTTATTTAACAAGTAGAAGAGCATTTGCAGAAGTGGAAATATACTTAGCGGGTAGCTTTAAGCTTGCCTTTTTCAGGGTAGGATTTTTCATTATAGCCTTTTCTACATCTTCGTCTTTTACTTTTAACTCTTCCTTAGCTCTTTCATACTCTTCAAAAGCCTTTAACTTTGCTTCGTAGAGTTTCATAAGAATTCTACTCTTTACGTTCGTCTCTGCATCTCCCGAAGTTTCAACAGAAACGAAAATACTTCCTCCTAAGTCTTCTATTACTTTTGACTGAACGCCATCACTCTGGGTTGAAGGCATACAACCAAAGGGTTTTACCGATATAACCATATGGGCTTTTCTGTGTTTAACCATGTATATATGTTTTCCTACCTCCATATGGCCCTCCCCTCCTGAAAGTCTTACGTTGTAATAATCCTGCGCGTATTCTGCCAGTTTTCTTTGACTTTTCAACGGGTCGGGTTTGTTTCCTAAAGCAAATCTGTAAAGGTTGTAAACTCCCCTGAAATAAAGGTGTAGAAGTTTTATAAGGTATATAATCTTAAGGGCTTTAACTCTGTCCTTAAAAGCTCTTTCCTTGGTCTCCAGGAATTTTTCATATATAAGATACTCAATCCAGGTAGATACAGGCTCCACTATAGGCTCTGCCCCCTCTTCTATTAACCATTTAGCCATTTTGTAATTTCCATCTCCTTCGGTAGTTTGGGCAAAAAACTC
>DQVZ01000095.1 GCA_015661465.1 Aquifex aeolicus | reverse complement strand
GATATATCGGTTACCGGAAAAAATTGCGAACTTATGTGTGATCACTGTGCGTCAAAAATTTTGTGGCATATGATTCCCGCAACAACTCCAGAGGAACTCGTAAAAGTAGGAAAAGAGCTTAAAGCTAAGGGAATAGAAGGGGTTTTAATCTCCGGAGGCTCCGATAAAAATGGATACGTACCTCTTTGGGACTTTTTTGACGCTATGAAATACTTAAAGGAAGAACTTGGTTTTCTCCTTACATGCCATGTGGGTCTTGTAGACGAAAAATACGTTGAAGGTCTAAAATACGCCGGTGTTGATGCAGTCTTACTTGACATAATAGGAGATAACGATACAATAGCTCAGGTTTATAAACTTCCTCATAAAACTACGGAAGATTACGATTACTCTCTGAAACTTCTTAAGGATGCAGGACTCAGAATAGTACCACACGTAATAATAGGGCTTCACTACGGAAAGATAAAAGGAGAATTCAAAGCGATAGATATGATAGCAAAATACAATCCCGATGCCCTTGTATTGGTAGTAATAATGCCCTATTATGGAAAGGCAAAATTTCAACTGCTTCCGCCTCCCAAGACAGAAGAAACTGTTGAGGTAATACTTTACGCTAGGAAACAGGTTCAAAACTCTCCTGTGGTAATAGGATGTGCAAGACCGGCAGGGGTGGAAAGGATTAAACTCGATGCGTACGCGGTTCTTGCAGGAGTGAACGGAATAGCTTTTCCCGCAGAAGGTATAGTCACTTACTCAAAAGCTTTAGGTCTGGAACCTATAGTGTCTCCAAACTGTTGTTCTACGGTTTATTCCATGGTATTTCAAACTATGAATTCTTAACAATGAAGCTTGGGATTCTGGGTTCAACCGGTTCAATAGGTTCTCAAACTCTTGAAGTTTGCGAGAAATTTAGAGAAGAGATAGAGCTTATAGGGATTTTAGCAAATAGGGCATCGGATAAACTTCTTCAGCAGGCCCAAAAATATAAACCAAAATATGTAGTTTCCTATCAGGAGCCTAGCAAGGATTGGCTTGAAGCACTGCCGAAAGAGTCTACATATCTTCCCGGAGACGAGGGATTAAAGGCAATTATAGCTGAATCCGATAAGTTGATGAATGCGGTTTCCGGAATTTACGGGATAAAACCCGCGTACGAAATACTGAAAGCCGGGAAAATTTTGCTGGCTTCCAATAAAGAATCGATTATATGCTTAGGTGAGTTTATTAAAAAACACAGGGATAAGGTTATTCCCGTAGATAGTGAACACAACACACTTTTTCAGCTTTTGAACGCCCACAGCATAAGTGAGATAAAGTATGTTTATTTGACCGCCTCAGGAGGACCTTTTAAAGATAAATCTCTCGATGAACTGAAAGATGTAAGCGTAGAGGAAGCACTGAAACATCCCAGATGGAATATGGGAGCAAAAATAACTGTTGATTCAGCAACGCTTATGAATAAAGGTTTTGAAATGCTCGAAGCCTCTTACCTTTTCGACCTTTCTCTGGATATAATAAAGGTAGTCATACACCCCCAGAGCGTTGTCCACGGTATTATTGAACTAAAAGACAACAGCTT
>DQVZ01000278.1 GCA_015661465.1 Aquifex aeolicus | reverse complement strand
CGTGTCTTTTTATGCAAAGTTTGAGTATATAAGCTCCAGCTTCTACATTCTTGCAAGGTATCCACAGTTCTTCATCTCTCTTAATTATCCCCACTCTTTTGAGAAGAGAAAGGTTTGAAGTGTTTATTTGCATTATTCCTATGTCGTATGTCCCGTTTCTGTTTTTGTTTAGAGCATTAACGTTAAAGTTGCTTTCAACCTTAGCTATAGCTAAAAGTAGAGGTAAGGGTACGTTGTACTTAAAAGCTGCTTTTTTGAAACACTCTTCTAATCCAAAAGAAACCCCAAAGACCGTAATGAATATTACAAATATCTTTATCATCTCACGAGAAGGTATATTTTCGCTAATGCTTCCGGAACTTCCTTTCCGGTTAAGACGAAATAAGTTTTTTGGGGGTAAACCTTTTCAGCAAATCTCAGTTCTCCGTCAGGTTTTAAAATACTCAACCTTCCAGCTCCGTAGGTGAAGTACCCGCTTTCGGTAAACGCTCCGAAGCGAAATATTTCGATTATCTCTAAAACAGTCTTCTTCCTGTACCTCTCCGTATAGGACGGTGAAGCAAGTTCCAGCTCTCCTTCTTCTTCAAGTATAAAAAGGTCATCGTGGAAAACATACTTTTTTGAAAGAGCTTTCTTTACCTTCTCAAACTTTTCAAGGTAACTTTCCAAATCCTTTATGTAAAGTATACTTCTTTCAAGCTTTGAATAATCGGTGAATTTGAGAAATACATCTTCACTCTTTCCCTTCTTGAGTTCCAAGTTACCTCTCCTCACGACATAGTCTCTATCAAAGTAAAAGGAATATAGTAGTTCTATGAATTCTGAAACGGAAAGAGAAATAGTTCCTCTAAAAGGTTTCCCTTCAATTATTCCCTTTTCGGGAATGAATATATCCGCTCCCCTTTCCCCTTCGAATCCTATGTAAACTTTTTCTCCTTCACACCAAATCCTCATAACTTATATAATAAATGAAAGAAATGAGAAAAGTAAAAGTAGTGATTTTAGCGTTAGCTTTAACCTCCGTTGCTTTAGGTGGAACCAGATACGACATAGAAAATTATTCCTATTACTCTAAAACCGAAAATGCAGAAATAAGTGTAAACGTAAAAGAACCCGTATCTTTAAAGGACTTCCTTACTCTACTTTCTGGTTTGTCCGGAAGAAGAATAGTTTTGATGGACGAAGGGAATGAAAGAGTATGGTTTGTGGGAAAAGGTAGTGTTGAAAAGATTCTCGACACCGTTCTCTACCCTATAGGTTATTACTGGGAAAGGGAAGGGAAAAAAATAATCGTAAGAAAGTATGTTTCAAAAGTTTGGAGAATTCCATTCCCTCGGTTCGGAAGTTCACTTTATTTCAAAAAGGACGGAAAGATTCTTTCTTACGATTACGAATACAAGCAAGCTTTAGTTGATAGTATAAGGAAGTTATTACTTCCATATGCGGGAAATGCACGTATAGAGGTAGACCCTTACACCGGGATGATAAGCTTTTACGGAACTTATAAGGAATTAAAAGCGGTTGAGGAAGTAATTGACAAGATAAAAGACGCTTTTTCCGAGACAATAGCTCTGAGGATGGAAGTTATAGCTGTTGAATTTTCCAATGAACATCAAACCGGAATAAATTGGAACGCAATTTTGAGGAATCCTACAAAAATAAGCTTGGGATTGAGTACCGCTAAGGAACTACCCCTAACCGTAGGTGTAAATACATATTCCTTAGAAGCTTTTTTATCCGCTCTTGAGCGTTACGGTAAGGTTAAGGTTTTGGAGAATAAAAGTTTCGTAGTGTTGTCCGGTTTTCCCTTAGCTTTTTCCCAAACTAAAACCTTTGAGTACGTAAAAAGTGTTAGAATCGGTTTTTTAGCTCCAGAGCAGGGAACAGGATATACAATTCCCACTGTAGATATACAAAAGGATAAGGTAGAAGAAGGTAGTCATCTTGTTTTTATTCCTCAGAAAATATCCGATAATGAAATACTTCTCGAAGTTGGATATGCGTCTTCTAAACTCAACAAGCTTGAGACAAAAACCTTTGTAGCACAAGGACAGGAGCAAACTGTTGAGAATCCGGAAATAGTTATGACAGATTTTACGCTTCCGGTTACTTTAAGGGAAGGAGAAAGCTTAACTCTTGTATCGAGTGTTATTGACCTTACGAAGTTAAGAAGTGAGGGAGTACCGCTGCTGTTAAAGATTCCCTTAGTTAAGTATCTTTTCGGATACCACTCAGAAGAAAAAGGGAAAGTTCAATTAATAGTAAGAATAACGTATTTAGGGAAAAGATTAGAGGACTTAGGTGGAGAGGAAGGTTATTCACCTTCCTGATGAAGGGGGATAGAAAGATGATAATAGATGATAAGACTTTGGGAAACGAAAGTGTAAATAAGGAAAAAGGAAAGCGATACAGCAAGAAAAAATTCATATTTACTGTAATATTTTTGATTTCTTTTATTTTATTGTCATTTTTAGCTTACAAAATAGGTAGAGAGGAAGCTAAGAGGGGAGTGAAAACTCCTGAAATTCCCAAGACTTATGTAAAAAGGGAAAAGAAAACTAGACGAATTCAAAAAAGAGAAGTTAAAGAAATAAGATTTCAACCCTTTAGAGATGTATTCAAAGAATTTTATACAGAAAGATTTATCAGGAAGATTGAAAATAAGATAAGAAAAAACCTCGAGAAAGAATTTAGTAAGAAATTTGCAGCTTTACAGAACCGTAACAAAACGAGTTTACCAGACCTAAAGGAAGTACTCCTTAGGGAAATAAGGGTGATTGCGATTATATGTACAGATAAGTGTTACGCTCTTACTAACAGAGGAATATTGAGAGATGGGGAAAATTTTAACGGTTATAGAGTAAGGGTTTCCTTGAGCGGTATAAGGTTAGAATCATGATAAACATAGGAAAAAGGAAAAGCGGTAAATTTTGTGCTTTTGTGAAGAAAGGAAAGGAAAAATTATACATCTGCACATCAGACCCTGAAAAGAAGGGAGACATTTTTTATGTAGCTTTTTTAATAGATAATGGTATACACCGTGGAGCGGTAATTGAAGGAAAAACTTTAAAAATATACGAAATAGATGAGGATAAAGTTGTTGAAAAGTATATGGAATTACCCGAAGGGATTGAAAATGTTGAAGAATTCCTTGCTCTTAAGTTTCCTCAAAGTGTTCCTTATCTCTTAAGAGAAGATATAAGGAAGCTTGAAAGAAGGTATACGGAGAAGAGGAATTTATATTTCCTTGTAATTTTAACCGTTGGATTTCTTTTCCTATTTTTGGGAGGGTCTTACTACTTTTACAAAGAGATAAAGGAAAAGGAGAGGAAATTATTATCTAAAAGAATAAAGTTCAAAAGATTATCCGCTTTTGAAAAAATAGAGTTGAAGCGTAAGATTTCCAATGAGTTTATTATAAAGCTTTCAGAAATTGTTAACAGTCTTCCCGAGTTTCAAAGGTTAAAAAGCATATCTCTGAATTACGTTAACATACCAGCAACGGAAAAACAACCCGAAAAGTTGTACGGTGAAATGAAGATAGTTATAGAGAGTGTGTATCCCTTAAAGAACTCAAGAAAAATAGGGGATTATTTTGTAATAACAAGAAGAATACGTTTAGAGGGAGAAGTAAAGTTATCTTATAGGAATCCAAAGGAATGCATAGAGGATATTCTCTTATTGGGTGGAGAACTCATTCAAGCTAACCCGCTTACATTTAAAGCGGAATTTAAAAATACCGATAAAGCGTTTAACTTTCTGACAAATATTTACAGATGTAGGTTTTTCTTCAAAAACGTATCGATGGGAAATGTTCACTCTTTTACTCTGGAGGTAAGATGAAATGGAAGAGAAAATCATAGAGGTGGAAATAATCGCTGGAAAAGCTGGGGTTCCCGTAAACGAACTCTGGAGGAAATTATACGAAGAGACGGGAAAGGATGTCTATTTGCAGTTTGCATCTTCTTTAGAAAGGGGTGAACCGAAGGTAAAGGTGTATGCTGATTTTTTATCCGAGGAAACTCTCTTTTTAATTAGTGAAGCGGAGAAGAAATCCTTACCTTTGCATCTTATACTGGAAAAGTACAGCGAGATAAGGGAAGAGGTGAAGAAAATAAATTCAGAGATACGTGCAAAAAGTTTTCATCCTCTATTTACCTTTTTTATATCCGCTGGAGTTATAGGGTTTATGATACTTTCTTTTTTGAATACATTTCTGAAGATATCTTCAAGTCTTTCGGGAGAATACGGAAAAAGTATAGAAAATCTATCCATTGTTCCCTATTTATACTTTCCTACGGTTCTTGCAGTTTTATTCTTTATGGTTCTTTCTTTATTTGTAATTCCCCATAAAGTTCCCTATCTCTCAAAGATATTCAGTACTGTAGTTGCTTTAAAGATTTTAGCTCTTACAAAGGTTTTCTACTCCGCAAAAATCCCCTTTGAAGGGATAATTAAATTTTTTAAGTATTCCTCGGGAAGAGAAAAACTTCTCTTTGAGAATGTAAATGAGTATACGGAAAAAGGGTTTACATCAGCTTTATCCAATGTGCTTTCCCCGGAAGAAACAGCTATTTTGCAAATAGCTGTAAAAACTGGAATGTTTGAAAATGCTCTAAATAACCTCTACGAGCTTAAGAAAAACAGCGTAAAGAAGAATACCGAAAAACTCGGAACCCTTGTTAATTTCATGACCTATCTTCTTATACTCATCCCCTTTTCCTTTTTTATATTCGTGTACTTGAGGGGAACATACATACTACTGAGAGCTGTTCTTAACCAGATGAGCGGTTACTAAACTCTCAAAACTTTATAACCGAAAGGAGTTCCTTTCAAAAGAGAAGAAAAAACCTTTTGATTGTAAGAAAGTTCTTCACCTTTCCTTTT
>DQVZ01000271.1 GCA_015661465.1 Aquifex aeolicus | reverse complement strand
GCATAGTAGGAAAGTTTTTGGTAATCTGCTGTGTCAGAGTAGAGAATAACCACCATAACCGGTGCCATTGAAGTATCAACTTTTCTCACCGAAGGAGGTTCTACCTCTTTGGGAAGCCTGCGGAGTGCCCTCTGAATAGCATCCCTTACTTCCTGAGAAGCGATTTCTATATCTTTATCAAGACTAAAAATAATAGTTATTTTGGAAAGTCCCGGAAAGCTCCTTGAGTATATACTCTCTATACCGCTTATTGTGGATAGTTCTTCCTCGATAATCTTCGTCACACTTACATCAACCACGTAAGGGTCTGCTCCCGGGTACACTGTGGAGACAGAAATTACGGGAAATTCAACATCAGGGAACCTATCAACGGGAATAAATCTCAGGGAGTAAAGCCCCAGCAGTATAAGGGAAAGCATCAGCATCCAGGAGGTTATAGGCCTCTTTATGAAAAATTCCTGCATAAACACAATTGTCAACCAGTACACTCATCCTTTACAAGTTTAGAAAGTCTCCTGTAAACTACATAATCAGGTTAAAATCGGTCAACATGAAAAAGGCATGGGGAGTTTATTACAGGCTATGTAAGCTCGGGAAAATACCTAAAATTATTTAGTAAATGTCAAAAAAAATCTTTTTTCTTCTTATTTTTCTTTTAATAATCTCCTGTGGAAAAGAAGAAAAATCTAAGGTAAAAAAGGAGAGGATTATAGAGGTTTCTATTCTTGAACTAAAAAGTGAGGAGGTGATGATAACCACTCCTTTCAGGGGAACCTTTAAAGCTAGAAAAGATGTAATTCTTGTATCTCAAGAACCCGGAATAATCGTAGAGTTATATAAATTCGAAGGAGACTCAGTAAAGAAGGGAGATGTACTGGCAAAAATAGACACGAGTGTAATAGAGAAAAGCGTTGAGAAATTAAAAGACCAAATACAGGAATTAAAAGAAGAATACCTGCTTCAGAGAAAAATAGTCGAAAGAAGAAGAGAGCTTTTTGAGAGGGAATTGATAGCCAGAGAAGATTACGAAAGGGAGCTTGTAAAGTTAAAAACCCTTGAAGCCAGACTAGAAGCTTTAAAGCGTGAGCTGGATAAACAAAAGGAAATCTACGAAAGGTATTTTATTAGGGCTCCTTTTAACGGAGAAATTGCAGAGCGATACGTAAGTGAAGGAGATTACGTATCTCCACAACAAAAAGTATTCAGAATAGTAGCAACAAATCCCTTAGAATTTGTGTTCAAAATACCACAGAAATACTTCAGCAGTGTAGAAAAAGGAAAAGATGTAAATATTTCTGTTGAAGGAGTTGGAAATATAGAGGGAAAAGTTTTCTACATATCACCTACAGCAGATGACAATACCCAGATAACCGTTAAGGTTTTGATATCGAATAAAAATGGAAAGGTAAAACCCGGTATGTACGGAATAGTGGAATTTCCTTTAAAAAGGATAAAGGCCTTTAAGGTTCCCGAAAATGCTGTTACCCTTATGGGAAATAAAAAAATACTTTGGAAAGTTTCCGATGGCATAGCATTACCTGTACAGGTTAAGGTAATAAAAAGTGCCGAAGGCTTTCTATACGTTGTAGGAGATTTAAAAGAAGGAGATAAAATAGCTATTGACAATATACATCTTCTCAGAGAAGGGGGTAAGGTGGTTATAAGATGAAACTATTTTTACTTCTTCTTCTTGTTCTAGTGCTTCCCCTCTTTTCCCTGACTTTAGAAGAAGCTATAGATATAGCTCTAAAAAATACCACCGATATAAGAATTTCCGAGTTGGAATTGAAGAAGCTCGATTACGAAGTGAAAAAAGCACTCTCCAGGATATTATCCAGTATAAAGGGAAGTTTTTCCTACAGCAGACTTGACGATTCCTTAGTTTTCGGTTTCGGAATCAGAGATAGACAAGAATACTCAATTACCCTATCCCAGACGATTTTCAACAAAGCGATTTTTGAGAGCATATCCCTTGCCAGAAAACAGAAAGAACTCCAAAAGCTTATTCTTGAGGATGTGAAGAGAGAAATAATCTACAGAGTAAAAGAAATGTATTATGCTCTTCTCTACAAGAGATTAGTAAAGGAACTGAAAGAAGATAATCTAAAATACTGGGAAGAGAACTTAAAGATTGTTGAAGAAAAGTACAAAGCGGGAATTCTGCCGAAAGTAGAGTATATGAGAGCCAAGGCACAGTATGAAATGGCAAAGGCACAGCTGGAAGAAACGAAGGCAGATTACGAGAAAAGCCTCGAGGAATTTAAAGCTTTCCTGAGAATTGAGGGCAATGTAGAACCTTCAGGGATTTTAAATTTAAAGTTTCCATATAAATTTCCGAGAGAAGAAGAATTGATGAAAGCTCTCCTTAAAAATAATTCCACCCTGAAAGTGGCCCGTGCAAGAGTGGAGATTGCGGAAAAAGCTTACGGACTTGCAAAAGCGGATTACTACCCTTCCGTCGATGCATTCTTAAGTTACGAAGGGTTTACTACAAGAAGGACTCTTTTCGGTGGAAAGGAATGGGTCAAAGGCTATGTATTCGGAATCAGTGTAAACTATAAATTCTTTGATGGATTTTCCAGGGAAGCTAATATAGCCCAGAAGAAATTGGAAATTCTTAAGGAAAAGGAAAAATTCAAGGATACACTTTTTACACTGAAGAAAGACTTGAAGAATGCACTTATTACCTTAAGGTCTTTGAAGGCGCGAATAAGGGCGGTAAAAACCTCTTTACAGGCAGCGAAAGAAAGCCTTAGACTTTCAACAGAAAGGTATAAGGAAGGCGTAGCGAACCAGTTAGAAGTTCTCGATGCAAGAACAAACTATAACAATACTTTGGAAAACCTTCACTTTCTTCTCTACAGGTACTTTACGGTTCTTGCTCTTGTAGAGAGATTAACCCGTTAAAAATGCACCTACTTTTTCTTTAAGTCTGCATACCGGACATATGTCAGCCATCGTCGGCTGGCCGCACACTTTGCAAGGTTTGAGGTTTTTTTTGTCTTCTTCCTTTTTGAACTTCGGATATATCTTCCTCAAGTAATCTAAATAGAACCTTAGCTTGGTTCCGGGAGAACGCTCCTCTATTTTATTGAGTATTTCCTTGTAAAAGACGGATGTTGCATCTTCGGAAAAGGGACATTCTTCTTCAATGAAGTCTATTCCATTCAGGAGTGCGTAAAGAGCTGTTTCTTTTTCGGTGAACTTGCAGAAAGGTTTAACTTTCCTTACAAAGCCTTCTTCTTCTTCCAGAACGGGATACTTTCTTCCCAGATACTTTTCATTCCAGTTTAGGACATTTGCAAGCAATGCACTGGCCTCATCGTCGAGATTGTGACCTGTGGCGACTACGTTGTAGCCTTTTTCCTTCGCTACCTTGTTAAAGTTATATCTCTTTACCAGACCACAGACAGAACAAGCTTCTCTGGAGGATATCTTAACTAATTCGGGAATTGTGGCAACTTCTTCTTTCAAATCAACTATTATTACATTACCACCTACTCTTTCGGCAAATTTATAAACTTTTTCTTTAGACCTTTCTGAATACTCTCCGATACCGAGGTGTATGTAAAGCCCGTCAGCCTTATATCCGAGTTTCCCAAGGACGTACCAGAGGGCTAAACTGTCTTTGCCCCCTGAAATCGCTACAAGTATCTTATCTTTTTTAGTGAACATTTTGAATTCCTTTATGGTTTTCTCAGTGTACTTTTCAAACCATTCAATGAAGTGATTTCTACAAAGGGCAAGTCTATGATGGGGCATGTATATAATGGCTTTATTTTTACAAACTCTGCATCTTTTCATAAAAAATAAGATAAGCTTGTTTTATATTTTTATTAGCATATTCTTAATAAATATACTGTGGAGGTCAAGATGCAAAGAATTATGCTTAAGTCCAAAATTCACAGACTCACAGTAACAGATGCAGACCTTCACTATGAAGGAAGTCTATCCCTGGATGAGTATTTGATGGAACTAGCGGACCTAAAGCCTTTCGAAAGGATTGATGTTTACAACATAAACAACGGCGCTAGATTCCAAACTTATGTAATACCTGCTCCCAGATACTCCGGCGAAGTAAAGCTCAACGGAGCTGCTGCAAGACTCGGACATAAAGGTGACCTTATAATTATTGCTTCCTACGCTTACTATGATGAGGAAGAACTGAAGAACTACAATCCAAAATTGATATTTGTAGACGAAAACAACAACCCTGTTGAAGTAAAAGAAGGAATGGAGGTCAAGTAATGTTTATGAATGTGCCCGAAGTGGGACCTGAAGAAGCTAAGAAAATGCTTGAAGAAGAAAAAAATAATGTGGTTCTTTTAGATGTAAGAACACCTCAGGAACACGTACAGGTAAGAATTCCTAACTCTATGCTGATTCCTCTCGATGAACTCAGATACGCTTTTCAAAACCTTCCTAAGGATAAGAAATACATTGTTTATTGTAGAAGCGGTGAAAGAAGTGCCTTCGCAACTTACTTTTTAAGGCAGATGGGTTACGAAGCTTATAACTTGGCAGGCGGAATCCTAATTTGGCCTTACGAGAAAGAAAGCGGAATACCTTCTAAATCCTGATTAACTTCTCTGCTCTCTCTTTTGCCTCTTTTGTGATTATTACCAACTCTATCTCGGGTATGTTGGTCCCTATGGATATTTCTGAAACTACTTTATCCAGTTCTTCAGGGTCTCTATTTACGGCCTCTTCTAACTGAGCGGATATTTCTAGGATTTTTTTAAACGATGAGTTTTCACCTGTAAAAGCTTTTACAACTTCTTCGTCTATATTCAGATCTTTGAGGAAGCTCGGTATATCAACTCCCAGTATCTCGTCAAGGAGGGAAAATAAACCTACCAAAAAAGCTTTTTCTGAAAGGTGGGGAGAGTGGCGTTTTGTAAGTTCCTCCGCTATATGAGCCCTTATGAGGGATTTTTTCCACAGCTGAGGCTTTTCTAATTTTAGATACTCGTTTAATGCTACAAGTAAAACAAACTTCTTCAAATTTTCAAGGCCTATGTAAGATACGGCGTGCTGTATGTCTTCTATTTTTTTTCTCCTTAAAAAGTACGCAGAATTTACAAACTGCAAAAACTTTACAGCCATGCCCACATCGGAAGAAATAATTTCCGCTATTTGTTTTAGACTTTTTGCATTACTCAAGGAACTCATAAGACGAAGGAGAGTAACCTTTAAGAAAGGAACAATTTCGGCATTTTTTACTACAACGGGAGGACTAAAATAATTACCCTCAAAATAATCTGCATCCAATTCCTTTGCCTTTCGGTATTCCTTATCAGTTTCTATCCTTGATATCAAAACCTCTTTAGAGTACTTCTTTACACCTGTTACTTTCTCCCTTTTTACATCTTTCATATAGAATTCTACTATATTGCTTAAATTTATGAGATCTTTGTATTTACTCGTGTATAAACTTTGATTGAGTATAAACATACTGCCTTTACTCTTGAAATCCTTTATCTTTTCAAGAATCTTTTTATAGATGGTATCACCTATCGGTACTTCGGAAGGGTTTAGATCGAAAACTACCCTATCTTTGGGAAGTATCTCCAGAGATTTGTTAAGCAAGGATTCGAGGGAAACATTCAAGATGACCTTTTTCCCTTCGCTTACTCTGTCAATCCCATATTCGACCAAAATATCTGTAACTATATAAGCGGCTTTTGAAAAGGGTACTTCCGAGGGATACTTTTCCGAAGAATTTTTAGATCTTAAATAAACCTCATATCCGAATACGTTTCCGCCTCTATCGTATATCGGTTGCTTGGCTATTACGAAGCTCATCTACTTTCCTCTTGAGTTCTGGATATAAAGGAAAAGCTTCACAAAGTTCCCTCACTTCGTTTTTTATTCTCTGTATAACTTCCTCATTGTCAAGGTTATGGAGAACTTGAGAAATCCATTTAGCAATTCTTCTCATCTCCTCTTCCTTCATACCCCTTGTTGTAAGTGCGGCGGTACCTATCCTTATTCCACTTGTTTTCGTTGGAGGTAGTGGGTCAAAGGGAACCGCATTTTTATTTACGGTAATTCCTGCTTTTTCAAGAGCCCTTTCAGCATCTTTACCGATAATGTTTTTATTTCTTAAATCCACAAGAACTATATGGGAATCAGTTCCACCGGTTACAATCTTAAATCCTTCTTTTTGTAGTTCTTCCGCGAGGGTTTTTGCATTTAAAATTACCTGGTTGGCGTATTCTTTAAATTCATCAGTCATAGCTTCTTTGAAAGCTACCGCTTTTGCAGCGATTACGTGCATAAGGGGACCACCTTGAATTCCAGGGAATACACTTTTGTCTATAACTTTCGCATATTCCTTCGTAGTTAAAATAAATCCGCTTCTTGGACCTCTGAGAGTTTTATGGGTTGTTGAGGTTACAAACTGTGCGTATGGAACGGGATTGGGATAAACTCCTCCGGCTATTAGCCCTGCATAATGAGCCATATCAACCATAAATAATGCTCCAACATCATCTGCTATTTCTCTCATTTTTTCCCAATCGAATACTCTCGGATAAGCGGATGCACCGCCTACTATGAGTTTCGGTTTATGCTCTTTAGCGAGCTTGTAAAGTTGGTCGTAATCTATTAGTTCTGTCTCAGGATTTACACCATAATAAATGACGTTATAGAGCTTACCACTAAAGTTTACTTTAGATCCATGGGTCAAGTGCCCACCATGGGCAAGGTCCATTCCCATTATTGTATCTCCAGGCTTTAAAACCGCGAAATATACGGCCATATTAGCTTGAGAACCAGAATGTGGTTGAACGTTAGCGTGCTCTGCACCAAATAACTTCTTAGCCCTTTCTATAGCTAGATTTTCCACTATATCTACGTACTCACATCCTCCGTAGTACCTTTTTCCTGGCAAACCTTCGGCATACTTATTTGTCAAAACGCTACCTGTAGCTTCCATAACTGCAAGAGAGGTAAAGTTCTCTGAAGCTATCATTTCAAGATTGTAAAACTGCCTTTCGTATTCCTTTAAAACGGCATCGAAAACCTCGGGGTCTGTTTTCAGAAAGTATTCCATTTAGAAAATTATCTTACACAAAAAAGGTTTATGCAAGTTCATTTTAAAGAGTTAGTTAGTTGAAAACCTTTCAATTCCACGAGAGAATAATTTTTATGAAATTTACAAAATACCTTTCAAGTCACGAATTTATCTGTAAAGCGGTGGATTTT
>DQVZ01000254.1 GCA_015661465.1 Aquifex aeolicus | reverse complement strand
GAACTCCTTGAAAATCAAGCAAGACTCGGAATAGCCAAAATGGAAAAAGTTTTCAGGGACCGTTCGGCTGTTATCAATCCCGAACAACCAGACCTTAAACCTCAAGATTTTATAAATCCGAGATATGTTACAAATGCTGTTGTAGATTTTCTCAAAACCGGGCAGTTATCTCAATACCTTGATAACACCAACCCACTTTCCGAACTTACCCATAAAAGAAGACTTTCGGCTCTGGGTCCCGGAGGACTTACCAGGGAAAGTGCTAAGTTTGAAATCAGAGACGTTCACCCTTCCCACTACGGAAGAATATGTCCGATAGAAACTCCGGAAGGACAAAATATAGGTCTTGTTACTTCTCCCACTGTTTATGCGAGGGTAAATGAATACGGATTCTTAATAACTCCTTACAGGAAAGTTGAAAAGGGAAAGGTAACGGATAAAATAGAATGGCTTGCTGCGTATGAAGAGGAAAACTACGTAATCGCTCAAAGCACACCTATTGATAAGGAAGGAAAGCTACAAGCGGAATTTGTGTTAGCAAGACATAAAAATGATATAAGGCTAGTAAAACCCGAACAGGTGGACTATATAGACATATCTCCAAGACAAGTAATATCACCTTCTTCATCCCTAATACCATTCCTTGAACACGACGACGCGAACAGAGCTCTGATGGGTTCAAACATGCAAAGACAGGCAGTTCCTCTCATATTCACACAGGCTCCCCTTGTAGGAACGGGAATGGAGAAAAAGATAGCTAGAGATTCACATGCCGTGGTAGTAGCAAAAAGAGGGGGAGTAGTAGAGGAAGTAGACAGTTCCAGAATAATTATCAGAGTAAATCCGGAGGAAATAAATTTAGACGACCCGCTGGATATAGGTATAGATATTTATGAACTCAGAAAGTTTCAGAGAACGAATCAAAAGACCTGCATAAATCAAAGGCCTATAGTAAGAAAAGGAGAAAAGGTTGAAAAGGGACAGATTATAGCGGATGGGCATTCCACTGACAGAGGAGAACTCGCTTTAGGAAAGGACGTTTTAGTCGCTTTCATGCCTTGGAGAGGTTATAACTTCGAGGATGCTATAGTTATATCTGAGAGATTAGTAAAAGAAGATGTTTACACATCTATACATATAGAAGAACTTGAGGCCGAAGCGAGGGAAACAAAAGTAGGAGACGAGGAAATAACGAGACAAATTCCCGGAGTTCCAGAAAAAGCACTTGCACACCTGGACGAGCATGGAATTGTAAAGGTAGGTACATACGTAAAACCCGGTGATATTTTGGTAGGAAAGGTAACTCCGAAAGGAGAAACCAAACTTACCCCTGAGGAAAAGTTGCTTCAAGCTATTTTTGGTGAGAAAACCAGAGATGTTAAAGACGCTTCACTAAGATGTCCTCCTGGAGTCGAAGGAATAGTTATAGATGTTCAGGTATTCACCAGAAAAGGAACAGGCAATAAAAAAGACCTCTTGTCTCAAAAGGTTGAAAGAGAAGAGATTGAAAGTCTCGAGCAGGAGCTAGAAAAGAAGAAGAACCTTATAATAACTGGAAGGGATAAAGTTCTCAAGGGTTTAATTTTAGGTAAAAAGATAGAGAAAAATGTAAAGGTAGGAAGAAAAAGTTTAGAGAAAGGCACGGAGATCACAGAGGAGATTCTAGATGACTTCATCAACTTTATACTGGCTAAACCTGAAAATTTCTTTGAAGATGAAGAGCTTATAAGGAAGATTAGGGAGATATCAGAACGTTCAAAGATACAGATAGATATGCTTAACAAGGTTTACGAAGAAAAGAAAGAAACTCTCCTCAAAAGAAGAGACCTTCCCCCCGGAGTAATTACACTTGTAAAGGTATTCATCGCTAACAAGAGAAAAATCAAAGTTGGAGACAAAATGGCGGGAAGGCACGGAAACAAGGGCGTCATATCCGTAGTTCTTCCCGTAGAGGATATGCCTTTCTTACCGGACGGAACACCTGTGGATATAGTTCTAAACCCCTTGGGTGTTCCTTCAAGGATGAATGTCGGTCAAATTCTTGAAACCCACCTAGGATGGGCGGCTAAAGAACTCGGAAAGAAGATAGGAGAAATGATAGATAGAGGCCTTGATAGAAAGGCAATTACCAAATACCTCAAAGAAGTATACGCAATAGGAGATAGGGACGGAGAAAATGCCAAGTTTATAGAAGAATTCCTGAATTCCCTTTCCGATGAGGAATTCTGGTCTGTTGTAAGAGACTATGCCGATAGGGGAATTCCGATGGCCACTCCTGCTTTCGAAGGTGCAGATGAAAGTGCTATAAAAGAACTTCTTAGAAAGGCAGGTCTACCTGAAAGCGGTAAGACTATTCTCTACGACGGAAGAACAGGTGAACCTTTCGACTTCGAAGTAACCGTTGGATACATGCACATGCTCAAGCTCATACACATGGTAGACGACAAGATACACGCCAGGTCTACAGGTCCTTACTCCCTTGTTACCCAGCAACCTCTTGGAGGAAGAGCTCAGTTTGGTGGTCAAAGACTCGGAGAAATGGAAGTGTGGGCTCTGGAAGCCCACGGAGCTGCGTACACACTTCAGGAAATGCTTACCGTTAAGTCAGACGACGTAGAAGGGAGATCAAAAGTTTACGAAGCAATAGTTAAAGGTAAATATACTTACACACCGGGCATACCTGAATCCTTCAAGGTTCTCGTAAGAGAACTAAAAGCACTCGGTCTAAACGTCAAGTGTATGAATGGTGAAGAAAAGCCTTGTGATGAAGTTGAAATTAAAGAGGAGGAAGAAAAATGAGTGAGAAAGGAAGGGGTATTTTCCCTTTCTCAAAAATTAAATTAATGTTAGCTTCGCCTGAAGATATCAGAAGCTGGTCTCACGGTGAAGTAAAAAGACCTGAAACTTTAAACTACAGAACCCTTAAGCCCGAAAAAGATGGCTTATTCTGTGCGAAGATTTTTGGACCTATAAAAGATTACGAATGTCTTTGCGGAAAATATAGAGGAAAGAGATACGAAGGAAAAATTTGTGAAAAATGTGGAGTGGAAGTTACAACTTCTTACGTAAGAAGGCAAAGATTCGGACATATAGAACTTGCCGCTCCGGTAGTTCATATATGGTTTTTGAAAAGTACTCCCTCTAAGATAGGAACCCTACTTAACTTAACATCCCGTGATGTTGAAAGAGTAGCTTACTTTGAATCCTATTTGGTCATAGAGTATCCAAATGATGAAGAGGAGGAAAAGTTTGAAAAGGATGAAACAACAATTCCATTAAACGATGGTATATCCACCAAGTGGGTAAAGCTTCACGTAGTAAATGAGGAAGAGTTTGAAGAAAAATACGCATTCACCATAGACGAAAGATACGAATACGGAATGGGAGCGGAAATACTTAAAGAAGTCCTCTCCAAACTGGACTTAGAAGCTTATTCGCGTAAACTCAAAGAAATAGTAAAACCTTACAGTATAGGTTTCGAAGAACTAGGAAAGGAGTTGGGAGAAAAGTATAAGAACCTATATCAGAAAATTATAAAAGTAATAGCTGACGACTTCAGAACGTATGGTGTTGAAATAAAAGGTCTCGAAAATTATGGCCTTTCCTTAGAACAAGCAATCCACAGAGTTCTTAATGAAGAGCTTTATCTCAACGTAGATACAGGAGAGATACACGTAGAGGATTGCGGAGACTCGTGTCTCACCGGAAGAGAAGCTATAAAAACCTACTATGAAAGAGTAAGAGAACACAAGAGAGACATTCCTATATTTGAAAAAATTAAAGAGGATATAAGAACTACAGTTCTCAGAGAAGTTTCCGAAGCGAGAATAAGAAAAGCTTTAAGAACACTTCAATTAGTAGAAGGATTTAAAAAGAGCGGAAATAGACCCGAGTGGATGATTTTGGAAGTACTCCCCGTTCTTCCTCCTGAACTTAGACCCTTGGTAGCTCTCGACGGTGGAAGATTTGCCACTTCAGACCTAAATGACCTCTACAGAAGAGTTATAAACAGAAATAATAGATTAAAAAGACTGATAGAACTCAATGCTCCGGACATAATTATCAGAAACGAAAAGAGAATGCTCCAAGAAGCTGTTGATGCATTGATAGATAACGGAAAGAGAGGGAATCCCGTTAAACAAAATGGAAGGCCTCTCAAATCCCTTGCAGATTACTTAAAAGGTAAACAGGGAAGATTTAGACAAAACCTTCTCGGAAAGAGGGTTGATTACTCCGGACGTTCTGTAATAGTTGTAGGTCCTGAGCTTCAAATGCACCAATGTGGTCTTCCCAAAATAATGGCTTTAGAACTCTTTAAACCCTTCGTTTACAGAAGACTAGAAGAAAAGGGCTACGCTACCTCTATTAAACATGCAAAAAGACTTGTAGAACAAAAGACTCCTGAAGTCTGGGAATGTCTTGAAGAAGTTGTAAAACAACACCCAGTACTGCTTAACAGAGCTCCTACACTGCACAGGCCATCAATACAAGCCTTCGAGCCAGTTCTTGTAGAAGGAAAAGCTATACAACTTCATCCTTTAGTATGTCCACCATTCAACGCAGATTTTGATGGAGACCAAATGGCTGTTCACGTTCCGCTGGGAATAGAGGCTCAGCTTGAATCCTACATACTCATGCTCTCTACCCAGAATATTTTATCTCCTGCACACGGGAAGCCTCTCACCATGCCCTCCCAGGACATGGTTTTGGGAATCTATTACATAACCCATGACCCGATACCCGGAAGAAAAGGTGAAGGAAAAGTTTTCTTTAGCTTCGAAGAGGTTATAAAAGCTCTTGACCTCGGATACGTGGATATACACGCTAAGATAAAGGTAAAAGTAGGCAACGAATGGATTGAAACCACACCGGGAAGAGTTCTGTTTAACTCTATAATGCCAGCAGGTCAACCCTTTGTAAATGAAACACTTGATAAGAAAGGGCTTTCTAAGCTCATAACCAGACTTTATATAGCTGTAGGAAATGAAGAAACAGTTAAATTTCTTGATAGAGTAAAAGAACTGGGATTCCTAAGGTCAACACTGGCGGGCATCTCCATAGGTATTGAAGACCTACAAGTACCTAAGGCGAAAGAAAAAATAATAAATGATGCATTAAAGAAAACCGAGGAAATTTGGAACCAATACGTTCAAGGAATCATCACCAATAAGGAAAGGTACAACAGAATTATCGACGTTTGGTCTGAAGCAACCAATATAGTTTCCAAGGCGATGTTCGATGAAATTGAGAGATCCAAAAGATTAGAAAACGGAAAAGAATTCCCCGGAACGTTCAATCCCATATATATGATGGCTATTTCCGGAGCGAGAGGAAACAGAGACCAGATAAGACAGCTTGCCGGAATGAGAGGTCTTATGGCAAAACATTCAGGAGAGTTTATAGAAACTCCCATAATTTCAAACTTCAGGGAAGGATTATCAGTCCTTGAATACTTCATATCTACCTACGGTGCGAGAAAAGGTCTTGCAGACACTGCACTCAAAACCGCCTTCGCAGGATACCTTACAAGAAGATTGGTGGATGTTGCCCAGGACATAACTATTACGGAAAAGGACTGTGGAACAGTCAAAGGCTTTGAGATGGAACCTATTGTGGAAGCAGGAGAAGAAAGGGTTTCTCTTAAAGAGAGAATATTTGGTAGAGTACTCGCCGAAGATGTAAAAGACCCCTACACAGGTGAGGTAATAGCACGAAGGAACGAAGTAGTAGATGAAAAGCTTGCAGAGAAAATAGCAAGAGCTGGTATAGAAAAGGTAAGGATAAGGTCCCCTCTTACCTGTGAAGCTAAGCATGGTGTATGTGCTATGTGCTATGGGTGGGATCTATCCCAGAGAAAGATAGTGTCCGTAGGAGAAGCTGTAGGAATAATAGCGGCACAGTCTATAGGAGAACCCGGAACTCAACTTACAATGAGAACCTTCCACATAGGTGGTGCTGCAACAGCCCAAAAAGTTCAAAACTTCGTAAAAGTTGAAAGCGATGGAATAGTCAAATACTACAATATAAAGGTCGTTGTAAACAGAAAGGGTGAAAGAATTAACATAGCAAAAGATGCAGCTATAGGTATAGTTGATAAAGAAGGGAGATTACTTGAAAGACATACTATACCTTACGGTGCAAGACTTCTTGTCGAAGACGGTGATGAAGTAAAAGCAGGTACAAAACTTGCAGACTGGGACCCGTTCAATACATATATCATTGCTGAAGTAGGTGGAAAAGTAGAACTCAGAGATATTATCTTGGACGTAACCGTAAGGGAAGAAAGGGACATAATTACCGGAAAAACTGCAACAGTTGTATCTTTCATGAGGCCTAAGGATGCAATGCTTCACACTCCCAGAATTGCGGTAATCACCGAGGATGGCCAAGAATACATCTATGACCTTCCTGTAAATGCTATTCTAAATATTCCTTCCGAAAAACTCTCTTTGGAGTGGAGAGTATGTCCGACATGCTCCGAATCAGAAGAAACAACGATACAGCACCAGTACTATGTAGTTAAAGATTTAGAAGTTCAGCCCGGTGATATACTTGCTAGAATTCCCAAGGAAACTGCGAAGGTAAGGGATATCGTCGGTGGTTTGCCAAGGGTTGAAGAACTATTTGAAGCGAGAAGGCCGAAAAATCCCGCAATACTCAGTGAAATAGATGGCTACGTAAAGATTTACGAAGATGCAGATGAAGTAATTATCTTTAACCCTAAGACTGGTGAAACCAGAAAATACTCAATCAAGAGAGATGAGTTGATTCTCGTAAGACACGGGCAATACATAAGAAAGGGGCAGAAGATTACCGAAACAAAGGTTGCGGATATAGATGGTCAGGTAAGGATTAAAGGTAAAGGTTTCAAAGTTATCGTCTACAATCCCGAAACTGGTCTACAAAGAGAGTACTTCGTTCCAAAAGGAAAATTCCTCCTAGTTAAAGAAGGTGATTATGTAAAAGCAGGTGACCCGCTTACAGACGGAACACCCGTTCCCGAGGAAATTCTCAGAATCAAGGGAATTGAGGAGCTCGAAAAATTCTTGCTCAAAGAAGTTCAAATGGTGTACAAACTCCAAGGCGTTGATATTAACGACAAACACTTTGAAATTATCATTAAGCAAATGCTCAAGAAAGTGAGAATTATAGACCCCGGAGATAGCAGATTCCTTGTAGGTGAAGAGGTAGATAAGGAGGAACTTGAAGAGGAAATTCAGAGAATTAAACTAGAAGGAGGAAAACTCCCCAAAGCAGAACCGGTACTTGTCGGTATTACAAGGGCTGCTCTATCTACAAGAAGCTGGATTTCCGCTGCTTCATTCCAGGAAACTACAAGAGTTCTTACCGATGCCTCCGTAGAGGGTAAGATAGATGAATTAAGAGGTCTTAAAGAGAATGTAATTATCGGAAACCTCATACCTGCTGGAACAGGAGTTGATGAATACAGAGAAGTAGAAGTTATCCCCGTAGAAGAAAAAGTCTTAGAGGAAAAACCTCAAACCCCCGAAGGAAACCCCTAATCCTAAGGG